>NZ_JBFUJT010000008.1:0-182438 GCF_056401235.1 Polaromonas sp. P4_F9
TGTGGACGATGTGGACGAAGGCGACGATGTGGCCGTGCCGGCCATCATCGGGGAGTATCGGACGATCATGAAGCCCATCCCGCTCACAACGCCGTTTCTCGGCTTGTCGGAAGTGGGCGGCATGATAGGTTGCATTGTGGTGCTGATGGAGGAAGACAACACCTCCAACTCCGCCATCGCGCTGGGTCACGAAGCGCTGGACAGAACGGTGCGGGACAAATTGGCGGAGGTGCTGGGCACGCTCAGCATCAGCAAGACCGAGCCGACCGAAGAGGATATTGCCGCCCTTACCAGTCAGATTGGCGACGCCGTGGAAAGCGCCATAGGGCACGGCGTGTCGGTCCTGGACTGGATTGCGGCCTTCGGCAACATGGACGACCAGGTCGGAAGCGCGCTGTTCAAGTTTTCCCACAAGCAGCTCGAAGAATCGGGCGGCGTTGCCATCCCCTTCAGCCGGCGGTGGGACAGCGAAGGGGATTGGGAGCTGTTTGGCCATATCAAGGCCACGCCCATTCGGCGCCCGGAATCAAAATGCTGCGAGGAGTTGAAGCGCAAGATCAAGGAACTGGAGCGGGCCCTGGCGGAGGACAGAAAGCGCCTCGACCGTCTGGAGATGCGACCGAAGGGTTCTGACACGCGTCAAAAGGTCGAGTCCACCAAACTTCGCAAGGCAACGCACGCTTGAGAAATGCATGGCGACTGCACCCACTCATCACCGAAAGGAGCGTTACACATGGCCACTCAACCTATGCGCACTGTCTGCGATTTGATGGCAAGAGCCATCAAGCATATTCAGCAAGAGATCAAGGCCAAGCAAGGCCGGGTTCGGAACCTGAGCGAACGCCTCAAGAAACTGGAAAGCCAACCGAATCCGGACAAGGCTCAAATCGCCGAGATCAGGGGGGATATACAGGAGCTGGAGGGCGAGCTGAAGACTGACCTGTCGCAGCTCAACGCATTCCAGGAGGAACACGCCGCGTCTTGCGGACCGTAGGCCGGCTGCAAATGGGGGCGTAATGGGTTTGTTAGGCAAGCAACTAGCCATGGCACCTTAACGGCAAGCGTCCGGCGAACCCGTCTTGACGGCGGCGGTCACGCAAATACGGGACTTGTGCCGCATAGATGAGTGTTGCATGATCGGTGGCCTGCGCTGACGCGCCGATACGGGGCAGTTCGGGACGGTTGCGAAGAACTGGAGCAATCCAATGAATGGTCGAGCACACAGCGGTTGGCGCTCTCCTGCGGTTCTGGCCATCGCCTCGGTGGCGATCTGCGTGCTGGTCCTGGCGGCCTTGCAGCTCTTGAATCACAGCAAGGTCCGCCAAGCCCTATGTGCCCTGGACGGACTGGCTTGCACCTCTGCGATGATGCCGATGGCATTCGAGGTGCAGGGCAACCCGGGCCAACTGCCAAAGGCGCTCCTGGCCCAACCGCTGCACATGCAAGCCGACACGGCGTTGGTTCGCCGCGCCTGTGACGGACATTGGACGATAGGCTTCGGTGCCCGCCTCCAGCTCGAGCCGGTGACGCTGGGCCAGCAGTTCTCCAGCGGCGCGATCTGCGTGGACGTGTTCCGACAAAGCGTGCATGTCGCCGTCGCAGGTGGCCAACTGCGCTACGGCGATTGCATGGCTGGCCTGGACCCTGTAACCTTGGACTGGGACGACGCGCTGGTCGCGAAGCTCACCGCCCAGGTCGCCGCTGACGCCGTGGCCGGCTGCGCGGCGTTGCTGCCCCAATCGCTGGGCCCTGCGGTGGCACAGCAGTTCACGGCACGGCGTGTGGATCTGAGCCTGCGCTATGCGATTCCCTACACGCAACGCCAGGCTCTGCCCGCATCGGGGGATGCGCATGACACCTCGGCCATGGGGTGGGTGCGTCGCGGGCTGGCCGCCATGGACACCGTGCACGACTTGCGCATCGGTCTGCCCGACGGCAGCGTGTCTGTGCAGCTCGCCAGCACGCCCGGCGCGCCCGCAGCCAAGCATTCGCCCGAACTCACACTCGCGTTTCGAGCGCAGGGCAGCGTGCTGACGCTGCTGCCCGAGAAACTGAAACCGCTGGCCGCCGCGCCGACACCGCTGACGATTCGCTGGCATCTCGACCATGAAGCCGGCGTCGTCCTGGTCAACGACAAGCGTATCGAGCGCCGCGCGCCACCGCCGCGCGCACCGGGTTCCACGGTGTTCGGAGCGACCGAATGCGTCCAGGGCAACGCGGCTGCGTCAGCCTCGATGTACTTCGTCGAAGCCGACGATGACGGCAAGCCATTGAACTCAGCGCAGTTGCAGGCCTTGTTCAGCGCCGTGGAAGAGGCAACGGCCGGCCCGGGTGTGCTCGTCTCGGTGTTCGTCCATGGCTGGCAGCACTCGGCGGCACCGGACGACAGCTATGTGTGTGACTACGGCAAGTTGATGAGCGCCATCGAAACGATGGAGAGCCAGGCCGCACGCGCCTCGGGTCGAGCCGCCCGCAAGGTGCTGGGCGTGTACGTCGGCTGGCCGGGCAAGCTCTACCCCGACGAGATCGCGAACGGCACGACGTTCTGGAACCGGCTGCAGGCGGCTGATCGCCTGGGTGCGGATGGCGCACTGCTGCGCCAGGTGATCGAGGGCCTGGCGCAGGGAGTCGCCAAGGGTGCACCCGACCAACGCGCGGACCGGCGCAGCGCCCTGATCGTCACCGGGCACAGCTTGGGCGGTCGCGCGGTATTCCATGCGGTGCGAGACGGGCTGACCCCACCCGTCGGCACAGTCGCTGGCACCGCAAGGCCCGACCTGGTGCTGCTGGTCAACCCGGCTTTCTCGGCCGAGCTGTACCGCGGCATCTATGAGAAGGAGCGCCAGTGCCAGCCGATCGGCATGCCGCTGCTGAGCTTTTCATCCGAAGCGGACAACGTGACGCGCCAGGTGTACCCGGCCGGGCAGGCCATGACCTTCGACGCCACGGCGCGGCAAGCCGCCCCATTCCCTGAACACGTCTACACAGCGGCCAATTTCGGTGAGTTCGTGACGCACCGGCTGCGCATGGAAGTGTTGCAAGGCAAACCGCCGCGCCCCACCGATGCGCAGACGATCGTGCGGGGCTTCGCACGCGTGCCGGCTGGATCCAACGAGCTGTACGCGGACAACCCGGTCACGGTGTTCCGCCAGCCCGACAGCGGCTTTCCGCGGACACAGGACGCCTGGTACCGCATGCGGCTAGACAGCGTTGCCACGGCGCCCGGTCGGTGCCCGGACAGCGTATCCCGGGTCATCGAGGTCGACGCCCGGATCCTGCCCGACCACGGAACGATCTTCACACCGCCGTTCATGGAATACGTAGTGCGTGCGCTCAACCGGTCGATTCGGGGCGTGGGCTCGGTGTCGGCGGTGCGTCCGGCGGTCGGGCGGTAAGAAGCGTCCTTCGGCCTGACAGCAGCCTCGCAATCGGCACTCATCCATGTAGCCACGCGCTCAGGCGTACGCTTCCGGTTCTGCCGATCGATCAGCAGGTGGGTCTTCGTCAATGCCTCACCGCGTTGGCAACGATGAGCCGCGCCGTCGCGCGGTAAACGGCCAGCCCCACACCGTCTTGACGAAGTCATCCGGCAGCGCCCCAGCGGTGCGGCAGCAGTTCGCCAATCAGGCTGTTTGGATGCGCGAGCAATCGCTCCAGCACGTCCTTGAGGTAGACCCACGAATCGTGCCAACCCAGCTTAGCGGACTGCACCAAACTCATCACCATAGCGGCGCGCTGGCCGGCCAGTTCGCTGCCGCAGAAGAGCCACGCATTTCTGCCCATCGCCCAAGGGCGCATCAGGCGCTCGACGCGGTTGTTGTCGATGCTGACGTTGCCGTCGTGCAGGAAACGGCCCGTGCCGCCCAGCGCTTGAGGCTGTAGTCGAGCGCTGCGGCGATGCCGCCGCCGTCCGCCACGCGGGACCTCTGCAGTCGCATCCATACGTGCAACTCGTCCCACAGCGGCTGGGCGTGCAACCGCCTCAGCGCAAGCCGCTCCAACGCCGTCATCTCACGCGCCTCCTGCTCGATCCGGTACAGCCCTGCAATGCGCTGGATGGCCAGTGTGGCCACGGGGCTTGCGTTGGCCTTGGCCAGCTCGTCGAACGTGCGGCGCGCGTGTGTCAGGCATCCGGCCTCCGTGCGGCCGGGCGCCCGCAAGACCGCGTCGGGCTTTGATCAAGGCCGCGCTCTACTCAGGCGCAAGGTCTTGACGAGACGGCACGCTCGAACCGACCGGCTCCCTTCGCTGCACTACACTGCAGGCGCTCAAGCAGAACACGTTGACCGGCTAGTTTGGACCAAAATTCGACATTGACCCGGTCCCCGCGAGTGGCAACTTCGCAGCGGTGGACTAAACCGCTCGCGCGGTAATCGCTTCGACGACATCGTGGTTATTCGTTCCCCCGCTGGTTCTGCCAAGTTGACGGGTGAGGCAATCCGCCTCGCTCTTCGACTGGAGTTGAACCATGAGCTCATTGACGCCTTCCGTCTCCCCGTTGCGGCAACGCATGATCGACGACATGCGCATGCGGAAGTTCAACGGCAAGACACAGATCCACTACATCCGCGCTGTACGCAGGCTCGCCGCCTTTCTCAAGCGATCGCCGGACACCGCCACCGCCGAGGACCTTCGGGCCTTCCAACTGCACATGGTCGACACCGGCACGTCCCCGCCGACCATCAACTCCACGCTCAGTGGCCTGAAGTTCTTCTTCGATGTGACGCTGGGCCACGCCGAGCTGATGGTCAAGGTGCAGCCAGTGCACCAACCGCGCCCGCTGCCGGTGGTGCTGAGCTGCGGCGAGGTCGCTCGTCTGATCGCCGCCGCACCGAACCCCAAGTACCAGGCGGCGTTGTCCGTGGCCTATGGGGCCGGACTGCGTGCCAGCGAAGTTTGCGCGCTGAAGGTCACCGATATCGACAGTGAGCGCATGACGCTGCGCGTGGAGCAAGGAAAGGGTCGCAAGGACCGCTATGCCTTGCTCTCGCCCGTGCTGCTCGAGCGGCTGCGGGCATGGTGGCGGGTGGGCCACGCGCAAGGAAAGATCCTGCCCAATGGCTGGCTGTTTCCGGGGCTCAACCCCATGGACTCGATGTCCACCCGGCAACTCAATCGCGCGATCCACCTGGCCGCCGACGCCGCCCACATCGACAAGCGCGTATCAATGCACACGCTGCGCCACAGCTTCGCAACGCACCTGCTGGAGCAGAAGGTCGATATCCGGGTGATCCAGGTGCTGCTGGGCCACAAGCGGCTGGAGACCACCGCGCTGTACACCCACATGGCCACCGAGGTGCTGCGCGCGGTGATCAGCCCACTGGAGACGCTGCCGTCGTCGTAAGCCTGCGGTCGTGGGCCACGCAGCTCTGGAAGTCGCCGACATCTTCCGCCTCCATGGACCCGCCTGGCGTCAGGCTCAGCGTGGCCACCTGAGCCTGGCCCAGCTCAAGGTCATGTCGGCCATCGAGCAGTGCCGCAGCGCGGCATTGGGTGGGCATGTCTTGCGCTGCGACGGGTGCGGCACCGACCAGATCGCCTACAACTCCTGCCGCAACCGGCACTGCCCGAAGTGCCAGGCCAGCGCGGCCCAGCGTTGGCTCCAAGCGCGCACCGCCGATCTGCTGCCGGTGGAGTATTACCACGTTGTCTTCACGTTGCCGGCGCCTATCGCCGACATCGCGTACTGCAACAAGGCAGTCGTCTACGGCTTGCTGTTCGACATCGCCGCAGAGACCCTTTTGACCATTGGCGGCGATCCGA
Source organism: Polaromonas sp. P4_F9 (assembly GCF_056401235.1). Lineage (NCBI taxonomy): Bacteria > Pseudomonadati > Pseudomonadota > Betaproteobacteria > Burkholderiales > Comamonadaceae > Polaromonas > Polaromonas sp. P4_F9. Next base: position 5,764 of record NZ_JBFUJT010000008.1, read on the forward strand.
AGCACCTTGGCGCTCGCCTGGGCGTAACTCTGGTGCTGCACACCTGGGGTTCGGCGCTGACGCACCACCCGCACGTGCACGGCATCGTCCCAGGTGGCGGCCTGGCGAGCGACGGCGAACACTGGATCGCCTGCCGGCGGGGGTTCTTCCTGCCGGTGCGTGTGCTGTCCCGGTTGTTCCGTCGGCGCTTCCTCGAAGCGCTGCAACAGGCGCATCGCGATGCCCGGCTGCAATTCTTCGGTGAGCACGAGCCGCTGGCCGACGCCGAGGCGTTCGCCCGCTGGCTGGCACCGCTGCGCCAATGCGAGTGGGTGGTCTACGCCAAGCGCCCGTTCGCCGGACCCGAGGCGGTGCTGGCGTACCTGTCGCGCTACACGCACCGTGTGGCCATCTCCAACAGCCGCCTCATCGCGCTTGATGAGCGCGGCGTGACCTTCCGATGGAAGGACTACCGCGCCAAGGGTCGCACCCGCTACAAGGCCATGACGCTTGATGCTGGCGAGTTCATGCGCCGCTTTCTGTTGCACGTGCTACCCGGCGGCTTCCACCGCATCCGCCATTACGGGCTGTTGGCCAACTGCAACCGAACCGCCTGCCTGGCGCTCGCACGTCAATTACTGCAAGTGCCACTACAGGATCCGCAACCCAGCGACGAATCGCAGGACACAGCGCGACCGACCTTCGTCTGCCCGCACTGCGGCCACGCGATGACCATCGTGCTGACCTTCACGCGCGGCGAGACGATCCGCGCGCCACCTCATCGACCCACGCCATGAACGCTCCTCGCTGCCAGCGCATCTCAAGTTCGTCGACGTTTCACGCGTCGGCACGGTCAGCTCGCGTTCGGCGCGTTGCACCCTTACGTCCGTGCCTGAGTACGATCTTGTCGAAGGCGACCTGGCGCACCATTGCCTTCATTCGCCTCGTCGCCGAGAGCCTGCGCGCCAATCGAGCGCACCATCACCGTGCCGCCGCACGCCTGCAATCGCCATAGCGTCAACCGACACCGCCACGTTCGCCGCGGTTTCCTCCCTCGAGGTTTGTTCGACACCTGCCCTCCAGTCACGGGCATCACGTCACGAGTGTGTCACGCGGGCAGGTATCGAACAAACCTAAACGGTAGCGGGTATTGCTCACCGGCCGCTTCACGGAAGCTCCACTGCGATTTTTTGATTGCCGGTCAGGAGTCGTTCGTGGCGGCCAGCAAGCGGCCACAAGCCGACCTTCCCGAAGGTCCGCTATGGAACATTGAAACGAAGTATCAGTACAAGCTCGTTCTCACGACGTCTTCCGGCGAAACGCCGGTTCTCGTGAGTGTGAGGGCTGACGACATTTTGCCGGTCGAAAAGGCGCTCACAGATGCGATCGTCTATCGTGGCTGAGCGCTCCAACTTGTCAATCGACACGGACCCACACCTGCAGGAGGCGGCTTCGCCGCAAGAGGTGGTGGTCCGGTCATTTTTACGTTGACGCAGACCAGTGAGCGGCGCTACTATGAGCACGGCGTGAGAGCCATCATCATATGGTAAGCCGGCCGGCTGAATTGACCAGGATGCAATCCCGCCACACGAAAGACAGGAGGACCACGCCATGATGTCTCGGATGCTTCCTTTCCTCGCGGTTATTGTGCTCGTGTTTTCCGGCTGCGCGTCCCGGATGGCAGCACGCACACAGGGCTGGCAGCTGCCGCTCGGCAACGGCACGGTCTCGAGCTACGCCGAGTTCGACGACCAGGGTAATCCCGCCGCCATCGGCGTCCACTGGTCGGCGGCGGCGCTCGAAGGGCTTCCGAGCGGCTCCGACAACCATCGGTGCTTCAATCGCGACAAGGAAGGCAAGCTCTCCGCGGAGACCAAGTGCCAGCACACTTACGAGCACGTGATCCCACTGCCGGACACCGTCGTCCGTCGCGCCGACTTCCCGTTCAAGTGGGTGCTCTTGAACTGGAATCCGGCCGGCCACATTCCGCCCGGCATCTACGACGTCCCGCACTTCGACGTGCACTTCCAGATGGCGCCCATCGCGAAGATCTTTTCCATCGAGCCTGGTCCGTGTGGGCCCGAGTTCGTGCGCTGCGACCAGTTCCAGATGGGCAAGAAGGCGGTGCCGGCCAACTACATGCATCCTGACTTCAAGGACGTCGACGCGGTGGTCCCGGCGATGGGCAATCACCTGATCGACCTGACCGGCCCCGAGTTTAGCAAGCAGCCGTTCACTCGGAGCTTCATCTACGGTGTCTTCGACGGTCACGTGATCTTCTGGGAGGAGATGGTGACGCGCACGCATCTGCTCCGCAAGCCGAACACCTGCGTGCCCATCAAGGCGCCGCGGGCGGTGGCTCAGCGTGGCTTCTATCCGACGGTCTCGTGCGTGCGTCACGATGCCGCGACGGGCGGTTACACCGTCTCGATGGAGAAGTTTGTCCTCCGGGAGGCGAGCCCGCCGGAGCCGCAAGCGTCGAAATGACTTCGAAGAGGGCCCCTGCGCAATGAGCGACCAAACAGCTGGTCGCCGATTAAAGCCTTTAAGAGGTTGGTTGCCTGCCCAACAGGTCCGTCGACGGACGCGGAGCTTGCCTCGTTTTCGTTGGCACTTTCACCTAACGATCGACCGCTTTGGGGTGTTCAATCAGCGGGCGCGAATGCCCGCTCAGGGTCGTGTGCGGGTGGCGGAGTCTTCGAAATCTCCGCCACATTGCCGGCAGTCAAGCTGCCGATGTCAATGTCAGGTATGGAGCAGGCAGCTTTGATATCTATCCGTCAGCAACCAGTCTTGAGCTGTCTCCCGCAGCATGGTCAAGAGCAGAGTTACTTCCTGAAATGGTTAACGGTTTCCTGCGCGGGTGGTCAGCGCGCCCAGAATCCGCACTGAAGTGGTTTCAGTCATACTTTAGGCATGGAATCCAGCACCGACACCCATCCTGGCCAGACGCCCGAAATCATCTGGGCGGAGGCATTCGCGACGATGTACCTTTCTCTCTCAGGAGGCGATGGGGACATACATAACCTGATTGACTGGGGGTACGAGCTTTGGCCGACGCACGGCGCGCGGGATGCCGCCGAGGTGGCCAAAGAAGAGTTTACGAAGGCCAACCCATAACCGAAACACTCTTCGGTGTGATGTGGATGGAGTCCGGCGGCCATTAAAGAACAGCAAGCCATCGTTAAGCACCTTCAGCGCCAAACAACCCAACTCGACAGCCTGACCCAGGAAACCAAATCCGCCATCAACCTGCTGCAAGAATGCCAGGCCGGAAGGGCTTCTTAGCGTTACGCTTTTAATAGCTTTATTAGTCCGGATTCATTACGGCTACAGGCATTTTTAATGACTAAAACCGATCAAAATTGACCTCTTCGGGTATCAGAGGCTATCTCAGTCCGCTGTAATCCGCTCGCGTTGCCGATCCAGAAAATCGCGGACTCTTTTGATCAACGCCGCATCAGCGCCATGCGCCTTCAGCGTCCCGTGCGTGTGGCCCTGCACGGTCTCGCTGATGTGGCTGATGATGACTTCTGCATTTGCGGCAGACAAACCAAATTGCGGTGCGGTCTGCCGTGCCAATGCCAGGCTTGCCTCTGCCCTGCCCGGCAAGATGGCCAGCAGCTGGTAGCCGATATTGCCGTTTAGCTGCATCACCAGGTCAAACGCCGGGGCCAGCCGGTAATAGCCCTTGCCGACCAGCAGCACGCCATGATTTTTGACGTGATCGTCGCTGTTACCAACGACGAGGTTAAACACCATGCGGCGGTACAGCTCGTGCAGGTCGGCCTCGGGCTCGGCAGAGATGCGCCGCAGCACCTGCGCCAGCCCGACATAGCTGCCGCCCGTGTTGTCTTCATAAGCCACATTCAGCAGCGCCGAGGCTGAGAGGTAGTGAAGTCGCTTTTCTTGGTCAATGGCACCCGCCCTGTCAAAACGCTGGAGCACCAGCGCATGACCGGTGGGCACCTTGTGCAAGAAAAACGCGGGCACAGTGATGCCGCATGCCATGGCCAAGCCGAGCGTGGTGGCTTCCAGCACGGCCACGTCGTGGTCATCACCTCGTGCCGGGAACTTGGCAATGTGGCGCTTGTTTTCATGGATAAACGTGGCTTTGGGCCGCGCCCCGCCCAGGACTCCGCCTTGCAGCAACGGCCGTAGGCCTGCGTCAGACTCCAGCCCCATTTCAAGCTGGCGGGCAGCATTGGCAAGCTCGTCGAGCTTGAAAATTTCGGCGTCGGGTTGCGCGGACTGAAGGGGCAGCGAAGCGCTGAACACCATGGCGCCTACGCGATCTGCGTTGGTCAGCAGCAGGGCTTCAACATCAGAAGGGTTGCGACCATGTTTGGCCTCCAGCACCTTGCGGCCCCAGCTGTCGGGCAAGGCATCGCGAAACGTCAGCGGTATGGCACCGCCGTCACGCAGCCGGCGCTCCGGCAACCTGAAGACCGCGTCCTGCAACGGCAGATGCATCGGGTTGAGAGGCTCGACACCGGCACGGCGCAGGTAATGGCTGCCATAGGCAAACTCGCCCGAAACGACGTTGCCGCGCTGCGCCAGTTTGAGCACGCCGGCAGGCGTGACGTTTTCAGCGACGTCAAAGGCCAGTCCTACATAAAAACTCTGCTCAGAAATCACGGTCACTTTCGCTGATGGCGCCTGGCCGGCTTGCCAACGCACGCTTGCGAACCTTGCGGCCCGCAGTAAGGGACGCGGCGAAATCTGCCGACAGGGCCGCTATGTTGTTGATGGAGTCCAAGTGGCCCAGCAGCCACAAGGCATGCGCCAGCACGCCCATGCTGGTGCCGGGCTTGCCGGACTCCAGGGCGCGGCAAGTGGTTGGCGAGCAAAACAGGCGCTCAGCCATTTCTTGAATGGTCCATTCCTGCTGCTGCCGGTATGCTCGTAACCTTTGGCCGAGCTGAACCAGTGCCTCCGATGCTTCAGGAGGCAAACCGCGCAATGAATTTGAGCCCTTAGACATTAATAAAATAGCTTTTAAACCACATAGATCCAGCAAATCGGGGAGGCTGGTATGGAAAGCGGTTAAAGGCATCGAATAGACGCCCGAAGAATCTGGCACGACACAAGTTGCGCAACATAGTGGCGTGTGTTCTTTCCTCGGCAATCTGACCGATTTGAAGGGCCGTCTTGTCCGAAATGCACCTAGTGCGCCAAATAGGTATGCAGGATGCGATATCGTCCAGCTGATGAAAAGATCGACTCCACGAGGCAAAACGCATTGATGCGCCAGGCTATCACGTTGGACTGTGGCAGGCGCGAATGTTTTGCTCGATGAGCAAGTGTCACATGCGGGCGGTAGCCGCGGCGGTCTGCCGTTAGCCCTAGGCAACCCAACTTCTCTTCAATTGAATCGTGCAATGCAGTCAACTCCGTAGATGTCGAGATTGGACGAAGAACCGCAACCTCCTCCCATAACTGAGGGCGTCCGAGCTCAAGGTCGATTGGTGCAAAGTCCAGCGCCAGGGATTCCCGAATGGTGTTGAGCATGGGAAAATCCACCTCGCCGACAAAACGCAGCGTTAGGTGAAAATCCGTTGCTGTAACAGGCTTGGCTTGGTTGGCCCATTCACACTTCGCCGAGTACTCAGCGAGCTGAGCGCACACTACGGAGTCGGGCCATGCAGCAATAAAGAGTCGAGGCATCGGATCTGTATAGGGCTTAAAGTCAACATGACGTGATGCAGAAGCATAGGCACAAACATGAGTTTAATTGCGTTCTAAGAGTCCTATATTTCGATCTGGACAGGAGGGGTTGATGGGTACAGATAGCAACTGATTACGTGGGCGCTTGCCACTGTGCTCAAAAACGCCCTCCGTATTGAAGAATGCACCCCAGACCACTCTTAGCCCACTGGTAGGCATGGTGTTCACCTTTGAGGGTGATGACGCTGTGCTTGTGGACTACCGAGATTACCACTGAGGTTTGATATGACTCGTATGCACAATCCGCCCCACCCAGGCGAAGTCCTTCGGGAGTATTTGGGAAAGATCACCGTCACTGAGGCCGCAGTCAAGCTTGGCGTAAATCGCGTCAACTTGTCGCGGGTGGTGACGTGTTCGGCAGGCGTTTCCGCCGACATGGCATATCGCTTGAGCGATGCCTTTGGGACCAGTCCTGAGCTGTGGGCGGGCATGCAACTGCAGTACGACTTGTACCAGGCTGGGAAGGTAAAAAGGCCCAAGATCGAACGGCTGTGTATCGAGCGATTGCGTATTGGAAGCGAGATCATGTGAAGGAAACGCTATCGCGCCTCGCTTTGTTCGCCCGGGTGCGCCACTGCGCTGGGCAGCTCATTAACGTTGCGTTCAGACCACGATCAGAGTTTTCCCCAACGATTTGACGCCTCCTGTGTGGAAAATGGACTTGTGACTATCCAAACCATGCGTTTCACGCCCATCGGCACGCTTGTCGTCGCAGTCGTGCTGGCAGCCTTACTCTGGGTAGCGGCACCAGTCGTTATTGGTCGCCCCTTCAGGCTCTGGGAAGGGTTTGTTGTTACTGCCGCGATCTTGGCGCTTTTGGAGTTGCGGCGATGGCGCCGGCTCAGGCGAGAGCGTGAGCAAATCGAAAGCGTACGCGACTCAGCCCTCTGGTAGCGGCCGTCAGCAAGTGACAGCTTGCGGTCACACCTGCCGGTCAAGCGTGAGTCGCCGAATGACTGCAGAAGACTGACTGCCGTCATACAACTGTCCGATCTGCTCGCTCCATACCCGACGTTGACATCGGCAGGTTGGGTGTCGGCAATGTAGCGCCGATTTCGATGATTGCTGCACTCGCACCCGGCCACAAGCCGCCATTCGCGTGGCTGGAGGCAAGCGGTCGCTCACGTGTCGTTGGCTTTCGTGGAGTACCATCGCGCTGTTTGGACCAGCAGCCCATCGTCACCTCTATGGACATACCTCACCATCTTGTCGAGCAAATTCGCGCCGGGAAGGCAATCCTGTTCTTGGGGGCGGGCGCGTCAAGAGGCGCCACCGCTTCGACGCCGCCCAAGGACCCACCGTCTGGGAAGGAACTGGGCCGATTGCTGTCCGTTAAGTTCCTGGGTGAAGATTTAGTGGACAAGTCGCTTTCACTCATCGGTGAATATTGCATCGCCGAGTCCGACCTGCGGACCGTCCAGCACTACATCGCCGATATCTTCAATCGCTACACACCCAGCGCTGCTCAGAAAGCCATCGCCGACTTTCGTTGGGCGGCGCTTGTCACCACGAACTACGACCAGATTGTCGAGAAGGCATACGCGGCGAACAAAGATCGACTTCAATCCCCGGTGCCCATTCTTCGCAGTTCCGATCGGGTCGACTATGAGCTTCGTGCACCCGATGCCGTGTCACTTCTCAAGTTGCACGGCTGCGTTTCAATGGTTGACGAGGTTGCTTACCCGCTCATTCTTACCATCGACCAGTATGTCACCCATGCTGCGGGCCGCGAAAAGCTCTTCAACCGCTTCACTGAGTTTGCGGGCGAATACAGCGTTGTTTATGTCGGCTATCAGATTGAGGACAGCGACATCCGTGCCATCCTCCTGCAGTTGGACAAGCCAGAGATGTCACGTCCAATGCAGTACGTTGTGACGCCGAACCCATCGCCACGGGATCAACGTATTTGGGCGGGGAAGAAGATTACGACGATCGATGGCACGTTTGACCAGTTCATGGCTGAATTGGAGGCCAAGATCCCCAAGGGGCTGCGAGGCATCAAGTCAACGGCGCATAGCCATCCCATCGCCAAAAAGTTCGCCACGCACGCGGTTCCGTCCGCCGACCTACTGACGTTCTTGACGAACGACGCGATGTACGTCTATGGCGGCATGCCACCCGAAACACCTAACGCGCAGGCCTTTTTCAAGGGGGCATCTTACGGATGGGGCTCGATCGCCGCCTCTCATGATGCCAAGCGCACATTGACCGACACGGTGCTGGCTGAGGTCATTCTCCTTGACGAGGCCAACCGCCCGCGACCCACAGACTTCTATCTCATCAAGGGATACGCAGGGTCGGGCAAGACAGTACTTCTCAAGCGCATCGCATACGATGCCGGGATCACCTTTGACAAGGTCGTCTTGTACCTTCGCTCTGATGCTCGCCTGCTCATCGCACCGATCGCCGAACTGTGCAATCTGTTGGGAGAGCGACTTTTCATCTTTGTGGATGGCGTGGCGCGCCGCTCGTCCGAACTGGAGGTCTTCCTTCATGCCGCGCGCAGCAACAAGCTATCACTTACGGTTATTGCTACAGAGCGCAGCAATGAATGGAACGTAGACGGGCAGGAGTTGTCGCTGCTTCTCGATGGAACGCATCAACTGCGGTCGCTCTCCCTCCCAGAGATCGACGCCCTCATCGGCAAGTTGGATGAGTTCAAGTGTTTGGGCGATCTAGCATCAAAAACGACGGAGGAGCGCCGCGACGCTTTCCTGTCCTACGCCGACCGCCAGTTGCTGGTTGCTCTGTATGAGATCACGAGCGGTGCTGAGTTCCCCGACATCGTGTTTGATGAGTACAAAAACATTGCTAACGATCGAGCGCGCCGCATCTACCTATTCGTCTGCGCGCTCAACCGCATGAACGTACCGGTCCGAGCCGGCTTAATCTACCGCCTCACGGGCGTATCCTTCCAGGACTTCAAGCGAGACTTCTTTGCACCGCTGGATTCAATTGTTGTGACAGAGGAGTACAAGCCGGCGCTCGACATGGCTTATCGGGCGAGGCACCCGTGGGTAGCCCAGATAGTCTTTGAGCGGGCGCTTCCAAACGAGCACGACCGCTTCGATCTCTACATGTCGATCCTGAAGGAGATTGACGTGGGCTATACGCCCGATCGCTCTGCATTTAGAGAATCGATCCGTGCCAGGAACCTTAAAGAGCTGTTTTCCGATCCCCTGATGGTCGAGGAAATATTTCGAGCCGCCGACGAGGCCAGCCACGACGACGGCTACCTGTTCCAACAGCATGCCATCTATGAGATGCGCCGTCTCAACGGTAACTTAGGCCGGGCGAACGAGCTGATCTCATACGCGCGCAAGTTGCTGCCGTATGACCGGTCTATCACGCACACGATGTCTGAGCTGGAGATCGCTCGCGCAACTGCCGCGAAGACAGACGTGGAGCGGAAGGTGCATCTTGAGCAAGCGCGTCAACATGCTTCGCGCCTGACGGGCGCCAACGCCGACAGTGGCCATGGGCACGTAACGCTGGTCAAGCTTGCAATGGGACGCCTGCGCGAACTTCTGGAGAAGCCCGCAGTCGATGAGGAGGATGTCGCGGCGGCGGCGAAGCAAGTTGAACAAGCTTTAGGCGATGGTCTGCAGCAATTCCGAAATGACGAGTATCTACTCGCTGCCGAGGCCGATTTCTCGCGCCTCCTGAACGACCAGGAGCGAGCAAAGAAGGCTCTAGTCAGGGCCGTTGCCAAAAACCCCGCAAGTACGTTCGTCGCCAAAGCGCTAAGCAGAGTGCAGGAATCGGAGTGTGACTATGCAGGCGCGCGAAAGACTTTGAATGACGCCCTCCGCGTGCTCCCCGGCGATAAATGGTTAAACGGGGCGCTTGCGCGGCTGATTGAGCGTCACTTTCCGGATGAAGGCAGCGAAGCTGAGGCTTGCTGGCGCCGTTCGTTCACCGATGGTGATACCAACTACACGTCGCAGTTCTGGTTCGCACGCCGTCTCTACGCGAACGGAAAGGTCGACGAAGCAACGGAGAAGTTCGCCCGCCTCAAGCTCGCTCGTGTTCCATTCGAGACAAAGGTCGCAATCGCTGGTCGGATTCGTGAGAACGGGGCGGTCAAAAGATTCGACGGAGTCATCTCAAGCCTTGAAAGTGACTACGCTTGGGTGACGCCCTATGGACAGCAGCGCGCAATCTACCTTCATTGCTCACAGGCTGATCCCAAGACTTGGCAGACCTATCGGCAAGGCGATGCGCTGAAATTTGGCATCGGCTTCAACTACATGGGCCCTGCGGTGACGTTCCGCGGCGTGAGTTCTTAAGCCTGAGCATGTCGCCCGGCCAACCCTGCTCATTCCATCTGTCGAGGCAGAGCGACGTTGGACAGTTGCGCCCCTTGAAGCGTTCCAAGGCACTTGAGAATCGGCCGGCGTGCGGCGTGCGGCGTGCGGCGTTGCTCCGAGCGTCCGCTTCTCGCAAGAGCAACCGACAGCATTGGGTCGTCAAGAGCCGGTTATGAACGACCCGTTGACTGGAAATCAATTGGGTTGCCGGTAAGCCGACACCGACGATCGGCAGCAACGCTGCATAACGGAAGTCGGGTTGAGACTGGCTGCTGCCAGCCATGCTTGGTCGCTGAGAGTCGGCTCGATCCGAGACCGGTCGTTCGCGATCTCCGGCACTGGAAGACCACAGTAATGCTGAACCGGCCGTTCGCCGGCAGCTGTGTGGGAGTCGATCGCATACCGTCCCCGACGAAGGCCCGTGGGATCACTACTCACCGTGGGTTGGCTACCCGGCCACCCAACCTTCATCGTGCCGCGCTCGATGTCGGTCCCGAAGTTGATGACGAAGTCGCGGGCGATCCCGAAGTGCCACGACAATCTGTTTTCGCTGGCGCTGTCGGCTGACAAGTTCGAGCTGCCCTATGGCCGGGTCAAGAGCATCAACGGCGTGGTGCTGCAGTCAGCAGGCACATCAAGCTGCGCGATCAGAAGGCAAACGCGGTGTCCATTCGCGGCTGCCCACGACAACCTGATCCGCTTCGAGAAGGACGATCTGCTCGCAGGCAACGCCGGCCCGCTCCGCATCTGCGGCCCCCGCCTGCAGCGGTTGGCCGATGCGCAGATCGCCTGGAGCAAGAAGATCTGAACGCCGCCTTCACGAGGCATTACATCTTGTTGCATATTAGTCTGTTCTTATCCCCCTCTCGCAACACCCCCTGATCGCCGGAAAGCCAGGACACCCGGAAAGCAAGGATACGTGAGATATCGCGGAGATCCGTAAGTCATTGATATCACTGAGAAACTAAGTTTAAACCACGTAGGTCTTGTCTATGAATTCCAGTTTTTTTGTCTTACTAACATTTCAAGAAGATCACGATATCGACTAATTGAGATTTGAGAAGGCATTTTCCGCGTCCGTTGGTTCCCTACAATGGGCGCATGAGCACCACTTCTACCCTTCCGCCGCCCGAAGCAGCGACACCAGCAGCACCGGCTGCCGCTGTTCCGGTGACCCCGCCCGCGCGCAAGACCCGAGTACGCAAGCGCAAGACGCTGACTGAGTGGGCAACTGACATTCGGAAGCTCCACTGGTCGACGGTCACCGACGAGCAAGTCTGGTCCTCCAAGGACGGGGGCTGGGCGGGCGTCCCCCGCCCCGTGGGAATGATCTGCGAGGTCGTCATCAAGGAAGCGCACAAGAAGATGTTCAAGTCTTCGAGCGCCGCTGGCACGACCTACATGACCGTCTGGCTGCACTCGCAGGCGAGCGGCGTCGCGCGAATCGAATCCGAAGAAGACGCAGCGTTCGAGTCGGGGTACGGCGGCGAGCGTGGCGTGACCACCTTCCGACGCCACCTGCGCACGTTGAAGGAGATGGGCTTCATCGACTTCGTGGAAGAGAGCCGCGGCCGGGTGAAGTGGATCTTGATATTCAACCCTTACCAGGTGGTCAAGAAGCTCCACGAAGACGGCCACCTCGACCGGCAGACCTTCAGGGCCGTTTCCGAACGTGCGCTGGGCATCGGCGTGAGCCATGAAATGGATGACGAGGAAGGGGGGACGACCAATGCTGCCGAGTAACAGTACCGAGTTGATCGAAGAACTCAACGCCACCGAAGAACGCTACGTGCGTAAGAAGCTGGCGCTGAACGGTTATCACGATTGGCAGAAGCCCGTCGCGCAGCATTGGCTCGACGAGCGCGCCGCAATGCGTCAGGAGACTGCAGAGAAAGCTCGAGCCTTTTGGTTTCGTGTGCGGGTCTGCGTGGCGGCGGGCGGCCTGCTCGTGCCGATCGTGTGGCACTTTCTGCCAATCGCCTGAGGAGGATCTATGGACGAACGCTTTCAATATCCGCCGGACCTCTTCAACCTCCTCGTGGACACCATCCCCCTGCTCTGTAAGAGCAAGCCGGACGTGCTGCTGTTCCTCGAAGGAGCGGGGGTGCCGAAATCCGACCTCGCCGACATGACCTTGAAGGTTCGCACCGACAGGCATTCGGTGAACAAGTTCGAGATCGTGCGCGACGTGTTGAAAAAGGTCAACGCGCGCGGGGATGCGGCACTCGCCGTACGCCGCGAGATCATCAAGCGCGTTACCCAGTTCGAAGATTTTTCGATGTGCTGGGACACCGATGTCCATCGCGCGAAGGCGCAGGTTGGTGACATCCGCAAGATGGTCAATGTGAAGGACTCGTTCACCAAGATGCAGCAGGCGCACGATTCGCTGCAAGCGGAGAAGGCGGCCGAGGCGCGAGCCGCTCACGCCGCCAAGGTGGAGCAGAAGCGCAAGATCGCAGACGTTCGCGACCGGCTTAACGCCCTGTTCGGCATGGACACCGAGCCGCAGAAGCGTGGCAAGCTACTCGAAGGCGTTTTGAACGACCTGTTCCGAACCTACGGCATACACGTCAAGGAGGATTTCAAGCGACACGATCCAGGCGGCACGTTGGTCGTCGAGCAGATCGACGGCATCATCGAGTTCGAGGGCCACATCTACTTGGTTGAGATGAAGTGGCTGAAGGATCCCGTCGGGGTGAACGAGCTGTCATCGCACTTCGTCCGCCTGTTCGCCCGGCCCGACGTCCGAGGTTTGTTCATTTCGAGCTCCGACTTCGCGGATACTTCCATCGCCGAATGCATCACGCACTCGGCGAACAAAACGATGGTGTTGTCATCCTTGAGAGAGTTCGTGATGCTGCTCATGAGCGAGCGCGACTTGGTCCAAATGCTGCGTGCCAAGGCTCGTGCAGCCGTGCTCGCCAAAAAGCCATTTATCGAAATTTTGTCTTGACTTCCAGGAGCAACGGACGGCGTTCACAGCTGGAAAGACGCGGTCGTCAATGTCGGCTTCGTCACCAGCAATTCGCGGAGGCCACTAACAGCTGGGGGTCGGGTGCGTGATTAGGACGTCGAGAGAGGCTGACATTGAATGGGCCTGCGATGCCGTCGAGACCGCTTGCGATCGGCTACGTCAGCAGTGCCTTGGAACCCGTCATTGAGTCTACGCTTCTGCCTGACCATGAACGTCAGCAATGTGGCCAAGAGCGTGAGTTCGGGGTGCTGGCGCGAACAGCCGAAACCGCTGCGAACTTGTCATTCACTTCTTTCCGGTGACTGAAGGTAACGGGCCCAAAGCGGACGTTCGACAGAACCTAGCTTTTAGTGACTATCTGCTTTGATGTAGTGTCTACGCAGACAGTATGCCGCTACCACTAGCATGCAAGCCGTACACAGCCACATTAGCCCGCTCAGCACCCCACCGCCCGCCAACATCGCTGTATTAGTCAACTCGCATAGGGCCTTTTTAGTCCCGTTGCATGGACGAGCGAGGTAAACGCTCTTCCCCGTCAGATAGTTAACCCCCGCAAATGCGCCTAATGCTGCAAATGCGAGCGAGCATGACGGAACCACCCATGCTCGCCATCGATTGCTTTCGATAAAGGCGGTGACTGCCAAGGCAAGAAGAACTGCGCCCGAAAAAAAGCCTTGCCAACCAAGGAACGCCATACAGATCAACGCGCCTAAAGTCAAAAGTACTGCGCTAAGGATCTTGGAGGTCATCAGCATTCGGAATATTCTTTTTACACAATCAACGTCCGCTTCTCGGCCGAAAACGGTCATTGAAATACTCGCTCAGCTGGTGCTCACCGCAATCGCCTGAGCACTGTCGCTGGCGTGCACATCAACAGGTTCAGTTTTCGGGGCCAGGCTCACTGACCAGTGACCACCCACTTCCTGTTGCGAGATCAGCAAGTCGTACGTCTTAACCATGTCGAGCAAGCCTGAATGGCCATAGAATTTCGGAGAGAAGGCTGGATCGGTGCGTTTGAGGTACTGTCCCAAAGGGCCAAGACCGACTTTGCCTTCGGAGGTATCACTGGCGAGCAAAGTCACGGCATCGATGACGAATCGAGGGCGACGCTTAGCCACGGGCTTGGATAATTCCGGTTTCGCCGGCTCTGTCTTCGTAGCTCCGCCCTTTGTGGATGTCTTTCCTAAGGTGTCGACAGTGGGTTCTGCTTGCACTTCTGGTCGAACCCACTCGAAAAACTGGTCGCTGGCGTTGCGAAGCGCGTCAGGCGTTTTTTCCTCACCGACGATGCAAACCGTTGCCCCGCGCTCGCGTAGTTTCCGGCACAGATAAGCAAAGTCGGAATCACTGGTGACCAAACAGAAGGTATCGGCTCGGCCATCGAACATAGCCTCCATCGCGTCCAGGGCCAGAGCAATGTCGGCAGTGTTCTTGCCGGATGCGTATTGATATTGCAAACACGGGGTGAAGGCCAGGCGTACTAGCGCCTCTTGCCACTTGTTGGCCAGGGTGCTGTGATTGCCATAGCCACGACGCAGCACAACACGCCCAAACTGTGCGACCACGCGCAGGGCGTATTCCAGAATTTCTGGAGTTACGTTGTCGCAGTCCACAAGAACCGCTACACGCGTCTCGCTATCTGTAGCGGCACTATTCATTTGACAGCCTCCGGATTTTGGTCTCCATCATATTCGGTAGCATGGCCAGGCTAGTAAGCCTTTTCGACCTCAACACCCTGTCTCCATCTACTTTCCCAGTGGGACAGATAACGGCTGGCCACCTCTGCGTTGTTCCAAACCACCAGCACATTCTCCGAATTTGATCTTGCGGCCGCCTGGCTGAAATTGAAAGAGCCTGTCTCCGTATGCCGACCATCGACGACGATGTACTTGTCGTGATGGATCGCATAGGCTGAGATCACCCGCATGGGAATGCCAGCGCCCGCGATCAAGTTAATCGCGGCGAGACTCGCTTGGCCACGGTTCCCCTTGTCGTCCACGAGAACCCTGACATCAACACCTCGGCGCTTGGCCTCCATCAAGCTCCGAACGACCGCAGGGGACGTAAACGAATAGCCAGCCAGGCGAAGGCTTTGTTTGGCGCTGGCGATAACTTTGACCACAAGCGCTTCAGAACCGCCTTCCGGCGAAAAAGCTACCTCGATCAGAGGCGCAACTGCCGGCTGCTGCATCGCACAGCCCATGGGCAGGGCAAGAGCTATCAGTAGGGCAAGACGGCTGAACATATGGCTGGACTATAAGTGTTGCGGCTACACCCTTTCGTTGGGAGCAGCCGACGACCGCGTTATGGGTGGACGGAGTTGACATGTCTGAGGAGGAAAGCTGAGTAAGCAGCAGTCAGATTGATTACTGGAATTGCCGGACTATCGCTAATGGCGTTTGACGGGAGCCAGCCCAAATTTTTATATGGTGCTATGGCCGGCATCCATGGTGCGCAAGCCGGCAGGGCGTAGCAAAATGGCCTTATGTGCGCAAATTGCGTTTCAGTGACACGAGCAGACAGGTTACTTGCCTTCTTCGGTGTGGAAGCTGTGCCCACCAGTATCGTCATCATTTCATTGTGCAGGTGTGTCCTTTCCCCCAGCGCCGCCAGCCCTAAAGCCAACGGCCAATGTTGTGTCGACCGGCGTGGACGGATTTTGTTGACGCGCCGGGTGGTTTGGGTCGATACTGTGTATTTGTACAGTATCGACTTGGAGCCACATCATGGACAAACCCTACTCTGTCTCTCTGCAAGGTGTGGAGGGGCTACCGGCCGCCGAGCGGATCGCGGCCGAGGTTCGATTCATCAAAGACTTAGAGCGGACTTTCGGCAGCGCCGAGGCCGTTGTAGCGGTCTACCGCGCCTGGAGTGAAGCCAGCGAATGCGAGGCGAGTGAGCTCAGCGCGGAAACCTCGTCGCTGGCAGCGAAATGGCCCAAAGCCTTCGAAACCGCCCAGCGCGCCGGCCTGAAAAACATTGGCGAAGGCGATGCGCATTTTGAGTTGCAGCTGGAGCGCCAGCACGCCGAATCCCACTGACCCCTGCACCTTGATTGATATATGACCCTCGTGCTTCCCTGCGTGGGGTGCACGCCACCGCCAATCCCATAGCGTTGACTTGTTGGACTTGGCGACTGTCGCCGTAAATATTGCCGATGTTGAATGCCAAGTCGCTGGGCTAGACTTTGCCTATGGCTAAACTTTCGACGACTAATCCATTTCGCAAATGGTCAATCCTGTGCGGCCTTTGTCTGGTTGCAGCTGCCGCAGTTTGGTACGGGCGTCCCGTATATGACATAGCGCGTATGGAGTGGTGTTTTCACAAGGGCGGCGAGTGGGAGTATGAGACTGGGTGCATTCTTGAGCCTGAGCCTGAGCCTGCGCCTCGTGAGCCTTAGGCTGCTTGGCAGATTCCCCTATACCGCAAAACCGCTCCATCCAGCATCGATTCGGGCGTTCCCCAATAAATGAACGTAGCCGACGACTGCCGTCGGCCAGGAGCGGTCGCTCGCGCCGAGACCGCGAACGTCAGCGCAAGATTGGTTGCGGCCCTTCGATCTGTCCAGTCTAAGGACTGCTTCACATTGGGTCGCGGACGAAGCTTCGCTAGGTCTGCTCCAAGCTGATCTCGGCTGCTCGACTTTCGTGGGCGACCGCTTGGAGTCCGCTCACGCACCTCGGGTAAGAACATGTTCGCTTTGCGTACGGCTATATCCTCTTAGAGCGTTGAGCCTCCTCATGTACCGGGGCAACTCACACTTCTGGGCGTTTACTATCTGAGGGGGCTCACCGGTCAAGGAACACTATGAAGCTTGCAGGTCAATTGATTCGAGAATTTTGGTTTCCTGCGGTCGTCGCCGCTATTTGGGCCGCGGTTGGCCTCGTCTGGACGGGAAGCTCACCGATGGTCGCAGCCGTAAAGGACGCTGCCGCCTCGTTCTTCCTTGTCAGCTGGGCAACCGGCCAATACTTCAGGGTTAAAAAGCAGTCTCAAGTCGAAAGCCATCTAACCGGAATAGTCACCAGACTCACCGATGTGCTTGAAAGAATCGAATCCGCAAGCGATAAGACAGTGGCTGCGATGACGGGCGGTATGAGCTACTGCATCGCTGAACTACACAACATGGGCGTTGGCAGCCCTCAAGGCTTGCTCTCGTTTGCGCATCGAGGTCACTACCCGCTGTACGACGTCCAGGTAAGGCTCGTAGACCTCGACGAACTCCAAAGGCTCGTGGCGGAAGATGCGGTGATTGGGCTGACCTCTGCATGCCAGGTATTTAATCTCGGCACCGTGGTCGGCGGGCTGGACCATATGCAGTGGGTAAATCTGCGACTGGGCGACTCCTCACCGCGAAGCTATAACATCCACTTCAGTGCTCGAAACGCTTCATGGTCGCAGCAACTCCGTGTCGTGAAGCTTGCAGATCGTTGGGTGACCGCGAGCAGGGTATATCCGCCAGGGCAGAAGCCTGTCGACTCGTCTTACGACGATTTTCCTCGCCACCCCGATGGTACGTTGGCCTGGGACCTGGATAGGCCCTCCGAATGTCACGACATGGAAGGCTTCAATTTTGCTCGGTGAGCAACCTTTTGCTAGTTGAGAGCTTGCGAAAAGTGGTCTTGCTCAATAGGTCTAGCCGGCGCTGCTCGCAGAACATAGGGAGCAGGAATGGCCGCGCCATCTCGTTCTGCGTGTGGCGCTGCGCTCAGCCATCCGACGGCAAGCTGTCGGTCCGGGGCGCGTCGTTGAAGTTGGCTTTCGCTGCAAGCCGGTCACTGACGCTTGGAGGCCGACCGACTGCAACGGGCCCAAACCAGCCGATCAATGAGTCCTACTTGAGCGCCTGCAATGCAGAGCGTTTACTGACATTCGCCAGTGCCCGCTTTCTGAATGTCTAGTTCGACAATTTATTGGCCAAAAAAAGCGCCGCAAACCCTGCACAAGGGACTGCACTCACGAAGGTCATAATCTTGGTGGGAGAAATGGAAGCATGAACAACACATTGATATTCCGCGCAGCCGTATGAGCCAAATCCTCATCAACGTTTATCTCAAGCAGCTCGACATCATCAAGAAAGTCAGCGGAAGCCAACGTGAAACTATTGTCCGCGAGGCGTTCAAGGACCTGCTCAAAGCCTGGGGGCGCCAGCATGACCTGATCTTCCTAGCCGAATACCCGCTAAAGACCGCCACCAAGACCAATATCACGGTGGACGGAGCACTCTTGCACGAGCTCCGCATGCCGCTGGGCTACTGGGAAGCCAAAGACGCCGACGACGACCTAAACGAGGAAGTCAACAAGAAGTTCAAAAAAGGCTACCCGCAAGACAACATCATCTTCAGTGACGACGCCACTGCCGTCCTCTGGCAAAACCGTGCCGAGGTCTTGCGGTGTGTCATGACCGACACGCAGGCGCTGTCCCAATTGCTCAAACTGTTCTTCAGTTTCGAGCGGCCCGAGATCGCGGGCTTTCGCGCCGCCGTCGAGCAGTTCAAGGCGGACCTACCCGCAGTGTTGCGGGCCTTGCGTGAGATGATCGATAAGGAGCACCTAAAGAACGCCGGCTTTCGCGCCGCCGAAGTCAAGTTTCTGGCCCACGCTCAAGAAGCCATCAACCCCGAGCTGGGCGATGCCGATGTGCGCGAGATGCTGATCCAGCACATCCTGACCGAAGAAATCTTCGCCAAGGTCTTTGACGACTCCGACTTTCACCAGCACAACAACGTGGCGCGGGAGCTGTATGCGCTGGAGGGTGCCTTCTTCACCGGCGCACTCAAAAAGCAGACCCTCAAAAGGCTAGAAACTTACTACGCCGCCATCCGCGCCGCCGCCGCGCAGATCAGCAGCCATGGCGAGAAGCAGACTTTTTTGAAGATCATTTACGAGAACTTCTATAAGGTCTACAACAGCAAGGCCGCGGACCGGCTGGGCGTGGTCTATACGCCCAATGAGATCGTGCGCTTCATGATCGACGGGGCCGACTGGCTGTGCGAAAAGCACTTCGGCAAAAACCTGATCGACAAGGATGTGGACATCCTCGATCCTGCCACTGGCACGGGCACCTTCATTTGCGAACTGCTGGAGCATTTCCGCGGCCAGCCCAAGAAGCTGGAGCACAAGTACAAGCATGAGCTGCACGCCAACGAAGTGGCCATCTTGCCCTACTACGTGGCCAACCTGAACATTGAATCCACCTACGCGGCCATCACTGGCAAGTACGAAGAGTTTCCTAGCCTATGCTTTGTTGATACGCTGGACAACGTGGGCCTGCACACCGCAGCCAAGGGCACCACTGCGGAACTGTTTGGTAGCGTCAGCGAAGAAAACGTGGCCCGCATCAAGCGCCAGAACGGCAAGCGCATCAGCGTCGTCATTGGCAACCCGCCATACAACGCCAACCAGGCGAATGAGAACGACAACAACAAGAACCGCGATTACCCGCAGATTGATGCCCGCATCAAGCAGACTTACATTGCTGAGAGCACCGCGCAGAAGACCAAGCTTTACGACATGTACGCCCGATTCTTCCGATGGGCTAGTGACCGGTTGAACGAGAACGGCGTGTTGGCGTTTGTGACCAACCGCAGCTTCATCGAGAGCCGCACGTTTGATGGCTTTCGCAAAACCGTGGCGCAGGAGTTTGCCGATATCTACGTGGTGGATCTGGGCGGCGACGTGCGTGCCAACCCGAAATTGAGCGGCACCAAGCACAACGTATTTGGCATCCAGACCGGAGTGGCCATCAGCTTCATGGTCAAAAAGGTAAGCGGCACCAAGGATAAAAGAGTAGCCCGCGTGCACTATATGCGCAGGCCGGAGATGGAAACGGCGGATGAGAAGCTGGGCTTTCTTGCCAACCACGCCATGAACGGCATGGCTTTTGACGAAGTGCAACCGGACAAGGCGCACAACTGGGTGAACTTGACGAGCAACGACTTTGACACGCTACTGCCACTGGCGAGCAAAGGCACAAAGGCGGCGAAGACGGCGGGTAAGGAGCGGGCGATATTCAAGCTACATTCTCTTGGGGTAGTTACTTCGCGCGACGATTGGGTCTACGACAAATCTCGCGACGTCTTATTGTCGAAAGTGACGCACTTTATCGATAGGTATGAGGAAGAGCGCGTTCGATGGGGCGCAGCGAAAGACCGTTCAGGAACTGGCGAGTTTGTTTCGCGGGAAATAAAGTGGACTTCAGAGCTCGAAGCACACCTTGCACGAGGCACTGAACTTACGGCGAATCCTAGCCGGATCAGGGAGGCGATGTACCGCCCCTACTGTCGCTTGTGGACCTATTACACAGATGTCATTACCCATAGGCTCTATCAGCAAGATTCTGTATTTCCTGTTTCGGGCGCTTGGGATAACAAAGCTATCGTTTACACACAGCCTGGCTCACAAAAGCCATTTATGGCTTGTAGTGTTTCAAGTCTGCCAGATCTTCATTTTGTGGGTGCGGCGGCAGGGTCTGAGTGTCTACCGCTATGGCGTTACGAAGACGGTCAACGAGTACACAACATCACCGATTGGGCACTCAAACAATTCGCCGCCCACTACGCCGACGAAATCGGCAAGGGCAAGGGTGTCCGCAAGATCACCAAGGAAGCCATCTTCCACTACTGCTACGCCGTGCTGCACGACCCGGTGTACCGCGAGAAGTACGCGCAAAACCTGAAACGCGAATTTCCCCGCATCCCGTTCTACAAAGACTTCTGGCAATGGGCCGCGTGGGGCGAGGCGCTGATGGGCTTGCACATCGGCTATGAAGGCGTTGCGCCCTTTGCGCTGACACGCACCGATGTGCCCGACGCCAAAGCCCGCGCTGCGGGCCTGAACCCGAAGGCCCTGTTGCGCGCCGACCCGCCGGGCGGCAGTATCGCCCTGGACAGCGAGACCACGCTGAGTGGCATTCCTGGCGAGGCCTGGACATACAAACTGGGCAACCGCAGCGCCATCGAATGGGTGCTGGACCAATACAAGGAAAAGAAGCCCAAGGACCCCACCATCCGCGACAAGTTCGACACCTATCGGTTTGCCGACTACAAGCAAAAGGTGATTGATCTGCTTATGGTCCTAACTACTGTGAGCGTGAAAACGATGAAAATCGTGCAAGCGATGAAAGTGGCTGCGCGTTAAAGTTGTGTGGTCAATTCACTTACTGGCCTGAATATGCTGTGCTCAACGACAGCTATACGGAAGATTAATCTGAGACATGTACTTCCGCTACCAGTCTTGACCTGCCGTTTGAGGCACGCGCTCGGATGACCGGAGTTGGCCGTATTCTGCCCTTGTCTTCCGGGGCGTCTACAGCCCATGAAAGTCATAGAACGCAGACACGGGCGCTTCGAGCTCGAGAACTTGGAATGGAAAGCACTGGGAAAGCCTATCCAGACTCGATTGATTGGCAAGCTGACGCGGAAAGGAGCCACCAAGCCTTGCTTCACCGCCCTATGTCTATCCAGAAACTGGCCCCACAGCGGAAGAAGCCAATCAGGATGACTTTGATGCGGCCCATGTCGAGGCTGTGGTGGTGACCCTTGAAGAGATCTCTAATCTCGAACTACGCCCTGGCCGGTGAGTCGTTTTCTCGCCTTTGACTAGCTTTCGAGCAGCCGCTCGCCGCTGCTGCCGAGAAAGCCCCATTGCCTTCATTTCTTCTTCGGCAATCTTCGGCATCACATTCACGCGTCCTTGATTTGGGTTGTATTTTTCCGGAGCTTGGATGTGAAATGGTGTATGACGTATCGCATACGCTAACGACACACCCTGCGTTTCGCATATAGGTGTTGTCCACTGCCAGGTGCTGGGTCTGCCATTGGACTGGTTGCACTCGTTCTAGGTGAATATCACCCAGTCGGCACTTTCCCTCTTGCAGTTCCTTAGCAAACCTCGAGCACTCCGTTCCTGTTAGAAGGTCTTCGTACAGGATGGCTTGAGGATATTGTTTTGACGATATCCGGGCGTCTGAAGCATTACCAGACAGAAACCCCTCGACAACGCAACACATCAACTCCCAGTTGCTGTTAACGAGAGTCAGCACTGCGCGCCTACGGAAAAGGCGGTGGTTGTCGCGTACCTCGAGATACTTCGTTAGCTTATCTGGGATGCCGTCAAAACTGTACTCAGAATCCATTTTCTATCGATCCTTTTTTTGTTGCGAAGCCATCTTGCTTCTAAGATGCGGAATGACGGTTATCCTCGCTGACAATCGGGTCGCGAATCGGCTCCAAGGAAGCTGAGCCTATCCACATGGGGTCAGCAAGGAATTTCTGACGCCATGGCCCGTCGTTGCGGGCCGCGTCTAACAGTTGCAGATGGATATCTTGAAATTGAATCTCGGCTACACCACGCCAAGAGTCAAAGAGCTTGGGCCAAACCCTCAGAATAATCTGTTCGACATCTATGGCGTCGCTGCGTACACAAATAGCAATGGCCAAGTCCAAGAGATTTACAGCCCGATTCAGGCCTTCGAGCGGCTCGGAAAGGTGAATCTTCCGATGTCCGACGGCAAGAAATAGTTGTTCCGCAACCGCCAAGTCATTTCTGAGCAAACCGATATCCGACCAGATCACAGCTGCTCGCACGAAATCGGGTAAAGACAGATCTTGACTCCAAGCACTGCGTACGTCTGGACAATCGGCGTGTGCCATGCTTCGTATGGCGAATTGAGCCAAGCGAAACGTCCATCCCTTTGTGTCCATGTCTGGTCGATCTCGACACAATGTGGCCCGTGCTTCGTCCAATGCAATGCTCATTAACTTTACCCGCTTACTTTTTTCCTCCGACGTTTCCCCACAAGCGACGTACATCGCAAACCAGACGGAGCATGCACGGCGCGTCAATGCGGCTTGATACTGAGCAGGCCACCGCGCTGCGGCATATGGTGCATCCAACACTGCAGCACTTGCTTTTGCTAGCGCACCCAATGCCCGGGCTGTGGCGTGACCCGCACCCAAAGGGCCTTGTTCATACCGCAAGCCAATGGCTCGTGAAGTCCACCTGCAGGCCACGGGAAACTCCGTCGACTCTGGGAAGAAGTAGTTGTCAAATACGCCAGGTCGGACATCGAGTCCGAGATAGTCGAACATGCGTTTTATCACTTCATCGAGGAGTTGTGTCCGCGCCGGCGAATGCCTTATCTGCTGGGCAATTCGAGTCGCAAATTCAGCCATATCCGAAGCGAACGCATTTTTCACAAGGTCCAAATCTGTATCCGATAACTCGTGATCTGGCCACGCGAGCGCGATGTCTTTCATCAGCACCTCAACAGCATCTTCGGAAGCTCTAACTTGCTTTGCGGATTCCGCGAGTTCATTGGCGAACCGTTCGATCTCCTCGACCGCGTATTTGGCTCCTCCTACTGCTGCTTCTGGATCGGCCCGAAGAATCACAAGACGCTGCTCGGCGTTGCGAGCCTTATCTTTTACACGCATCCGCCACATCCTGCTTGCACCGGCGGCCGCCATCGAAAGTGCAAATGCCTCCGCGGGCAGCATGCCGGCATCCTGGAAAATCGTCATCAACTCCGAAAATGTCCTTAATGGCGCGTTTAAGGGGTGCTCGTCAACAAGTGACGTAGCGACCATAGCTTGAAGAAGTGGCACCTTCGTGCGAAGGACATCACGGAAGATTGATTCATTTGATCGACCATATGTCAGGCGCCTGGAAAGATGTGCAAGCAATGTCCGATTGATTTCGGGGATTTGTTTTTCTACGATCCAACGCCCCAGCGCTCGAGGCCGAAGGTGCAGCAATACATCAATCACGGCATGCAATCCATACAAACCGAACCGTGCCAGCGGCGGGTATCGCACGAAAGCCACTCCTTGGCGCACAAGGTCCGTAGTCAAATGCGATTGCTTTAAGGCTTTGCCTGCTCCAATTTCAACAATGGGACTTGGAGGAATCTGGCGACGAGCCATTTCCGTGGCTCCGTACAGGAGTTTTTTGACTTCAGCGGAATTCAGCCTTCGGAAGACTGCCATTGGAAGCTCGAGACGTACTGATGTTCGAGCACGCAGCTCCCCCAAGCCATAGATAGCTCGAAACGATGGTGCTTTACGGTGCCGGCCGACTCGGCGAATTGCGCGACCAACACTGCGACCATTCACATGCCAACTGCCATCTCGGTTAAAGATGAATCCCTTAACACGTGAACGCATCAACGCCTGGCGCAAACAAGCTTCAGAGTCACCTACACCGAGCAACCAAGCAAGAGCCTCGGGTACCCCTGGAGTTCGTCTAGGCTCGATGCGTCGAGAAACCTGGCGACGCCCATTGGAAGCTGATCTGCGGATTCGTCGAGGCGGTGACATCATGACCTTGTACCAGTCCTTCTATGTAGCGCTTGGCCTGTATACCTGCTATCCCTCCGAGCAGGCTTATGCAGAACGGCCATTTGGTCGCCATATTATTTAAGCTGTTCGAGAGCAGATAGACGTCCGAACGGCCTTCGTGAGGGTTCAATAGTAGATAGCGATCATGGAAGGCTTGCGAGCCATCGCTATCTATGACATTCACAAACTGAAGTTGAATCCCTAACAAGGGGGCAATTTTTTTGAAAACAGGCGTCAAACGGCGCTGGGCAAAATTTCGTGCACTCGCCACGCTACTCTCAAGTCGGGCTCCCGTATCGGGATCTGTTTTTCCCCAGCTTGCGACGATTGTCAAACGAACATCAGCCTGGTTAAGGCGCGTCGCCACAGTTTGTAGTGCATCCTCGCCGAAAAATGGATCAACAAGAACTGCCTCACGGATTTGTCCTGCGTCGAGCAACTTGTTCAGGTGGTCGATCACGCCCAAGCCCAGCTCGAAAGTTCGAGGGAACCAGCGATCTTGCGAAGGTGGCGGCATATGCTCGTTCAATCTGGCTTTCATTGCAATCCGATGACGGCGCAAGCCAGAAGGGTCGAAGTTAACCGACGAGCGTAAGGTATGTGTTGTCGTAGTCGAAGCCGCCCGATTATGTAAGGCACCACCTCGAGAGGTTGCCTTGGCTTGTAATCGATCTCGATGTTTCACAGTGCGCGCGGAGGTTCGCATCGAAATCGCGGCCTCCATCATCATTGTCGTCGACTCTTTGTATCGCAGCGTCCCCTCTGGGTCATCAAAAAGACTCAATTCATAGGCATCGATCACGCCTGCAACTTTGACATCGATATATCGCGTGTTCCCATTTAGGAAATGGGCCCCTTCGTGCAATATCTCCTCATCCGCCATAGCGCGAAGGTGAACGATTTGTCGCTGATCGCTCGGATCATTACGCCATATTCTTACCAAGTTTGGTACGTCGCCTTCGATACCTTTGACAACTGAAGACCCAAAGGGATTGGGGTCATCGAGCCAGGAATCCAGGTGAAAAACATCGAAGCCACCTAGATGAATCGCATGAGTGCTTCTGAATTTCAATCCTAATTGGCTAGTGCAATGCCCAAGCAACGCCTCCGTGTCCTCCGACTGAGGCAATAACTCTTCCGGTGTCGACAGCGCATAACCACAGTCGGCATGCGCTGCGCTGTGCCCGAAGGCCTCACAAACAACCTGGCGATATGCCATTAATTCAATTGCTGGTGCTTCCGCGAAGAAGGCCTTCAACTCAATAATGTCACTACGAGCGGCCACTAGCTCAAGCAGAGTAGCCGCATCGCTTGCTGTGACCACTCGTTGGGCTACTACCAAAATGCCCTTTGAAGGTAGTGTCACTCTTTGGTATTGGGTAGAGCTGACCAATGCTTTGGTTTCCGCGAGGAAAGCGTAGAACGGGCGCCTTGTCCCGTTCAGCTCCTCAATCCATGCGCTCCATAGCCACCAGTTCATATGCTCAATCTCCCATTGGCCGTAATTGCATTTGTAATTCTCTCCGCGGCGCTCTTTTCAAGCGGGCTCTCGATTGGACGCTATTTGATTACTCATATCAACTGTGGAGTGCTTTGGTACATCACCAGCGATCTTTCGTTGGCCTTGGATTCTGGCGCAGGTAGCGGCTCTTTAAGCGCCATCCGCGCCATGTAGCGCTGGTTGAACGTCTCTCGCGTCACGCGCCGAAACGATGTGTTCTCCATCGATGGACCGCGTAAGAGGTTGGCGCTTCCGCTGTAGACCTCGCACCAGTCGTCCGAGATACCCGCATAGAACTTGGCATGGAAGTCCTGCTTCGACTTCCCGGCGGATACGACCTTGTTCTCAAGATTGAATTGCTCCAGTATGGCGACAGGAACCCCTGTCTTCTCCATTGCCTGACGGTAGGCCTTCCACGATGCACTCCGAGTTACGAACACTGTGATCCGGGCATCGAGCATGCTGAGCAGCCACTCCCAGATGGCCATCTGTTTTTCCGGCGACAGGAACTGGTGGCCGATGAAGGGCGAGGCGATCATGATCTGATCGGCTAACAGATTCCAGCGCATCACCAGCTTGGTCAGCAGGTCCATCGCGTCGTCCTTGGACCGAATTCCGTCGAGTGCGTCCACGAGCTGTGCACCAGACACATCGGCCAAAACGAAGTCGGCTGCCTTTAAGTGCGGCTGATCCAAATCGGCGACGAATCGTCGGTAGAAGGTGGCCTCATGTGCGACTCCGCACTCGCATGCGAGATTGACCTTCGCCACGACGTAGTGGGCATCGAACTTGCCCTTGATGGCGTGGTGGACGCGGTATCGGTACTGCATGTTGACTGCCTCAATCTCCTTCTCGAGTTGCTGCAAAGCAGGTGTGTCCAAGGGGCGTGAGCAGGTGCACTCGTAGAGCGGGCAAGCGTCGTAGCCATAAATCAGCGACAGCGCGTTGAGGTCTAGGTTGTGCCGAACCACTTCCTGAGCGACGGGATGCTCAGCCTCGCGGACGTCGCCCTCCTCGCGAGCGAGGATAACAAAGCTGCCATAAGAATCGAACACGTCGTGCAGGCCTGCAATGCAGAACGGCTCCCTACAGCTGGAGCACTGAACTACCCAATACCCAGGATCGTTGGCCATGGGATGTTTCACGTCGGTGTACGAGTGCGACGTGCTGCAGCGCGGGCAGTTTGCAACATGTTTGCGATGCCGTGATTCAAACGGATTCTCAAAGTCGTCCATACAGTGTCCTAAAGGGTGGCTGCCAGGGGCGCTGGCCGGCTGAAACCATGAATTTTGGTGATGTGGCGCGCCTTCAGTGACATGCCACTCGCACATTGTGAGCGGTAGCGCGGTGACTGCTCTGCTGCGCAAGCTTGCAGCCTGCAGAGTCCGCAACGGGCCCGAAGCAGCTATCACCTAGGATGGAGACCTGAAATGGGCTACCTATTATTCCGCTGGTCAGGCAGCATATCCATGTCACTAAGAATTCAGAGCCTGTTTGACCATCTTCAGCCGCTCGTCATCGCAGACATCGACCCACATCTTGCCTTCCTCGATGTCCGACAGAAATATCCCGACCTGCCAAAGCACCCGCTCCATATGCTCCGACAGAGCGAGCATTTGGTCTACAGACGATGATTTGCAGGTCAATGACTGGTGGTGTCGATTCAAGTCCCGCCTGAAGAGAAGCGCCCAATCCCAAAGCCCAGCGTGAACGAGGGGTTCGCAGGTGAGAGAAGTCTGCAATAGCGGGCGATTTTCGGCGCCATGTGGGTGCTGTCCGCAATATCCAGCAAGTGTCCCCAGCAGCATGTCAATCGCTGGAATTAGTTCCACCAACAGCGCATCTACGTTCTTGTGCGATTTGAATTGCTGGCGAGCGGTTTCGAGTGCAGCCAAGGCGGTGGTTACGGCATGGCCAGAAAGAGACTCGCCATTGTGCAAGTCGTTTTCGGGGGCCACCGGCGCAACCTCGACGGAGCCATAGTAAAGCGAGGTAAACCGCCGCATTAAGTTCAAGGCAATGTGTTGTCTCGCTGTAAACACACGCCCCTCCGCCATAGGGGCGAGATAACTAAACCAGCGATCAAGGTAACTCACTCGCCCTAATAGGCGCTTGACTACCAAGGTAGCTGATTGCTTCAGGCTCTCGTCTTCGGCCAACAATAGGTGCCCAGTCGATTCCGGCAAGATCAAGCGCAGCGTAAGGGGCGTCGTGCCGGGGATAAGTTCCACTGTTCCGGGCATAGTCACGGCCGCTTCATAAGGCCACAGATCCCGGCCGTAAAGACGTGCGACCTCTCCAGGGACATCGTTTGTAACAACGATCGATTCCAGACGATCCGCTTCACATGCGCCGCACTGCAGGGTAAATATCTGCCGGATCGAATCACTGATGGCCCTCATCGCGTTGGCACCTGATCGGACGACCACCGGGACATTTCGTATGTCGGAGGTGCTTACCTCAACGACCGGCTTCCCGATTACAGGACGCACCGCAGCAAAACTTTCCTCCATAAGGTCACGGGTCGCGAGTTCGAGTGCTTCGCCGATGTGCGTAGTGAGCGCTTCAATATCGGGCCTGAGGATCGAACTGACAAAGAATTCTAGAGAACACTTGGCGAAATGCTCGTTCAGGTTCGACAACATCGGCGGTTCTTGCTCCGCGTATCCGACCAGCACCTGAGTCGCACTAACGGGCATCGCGACCCAGGAAATCTCCTCATTTGGGCTCATGGCAACAGGCTGAAGCTGGCCGGAAGGAGCACAGGCAACGGCAACGCAATCAGGCAGCACAAAATGATCTGGCGACTCAATCGCGAAGACTTTCCAATGCAGTTTTTTCAACGAATCGAGTCGCGCGGTGGGGACTAAGGACTGCTCCAACGCCTTTGTGTGGCCTTGCACAACCATATTGGGAACCGCCTCCTCCAACATTGAGAGGTACTCGCGCATGACCGTGGCAGACTTGGGCATCTGCGCGCCGAGTTTTTCGCGTGCCCTGAAGTGCGCCATCTTTTCGAGTATTCCCCGCTCCTTTGCAGTTAAAGCTGCGCTCGGCAGTTCATCGAATGTCCTTTGAATTTCTTCTGACAAAAGAGATTTTGGGCTCGTAGAGTCAACGCCAAATAACTCTCGGACGTGTTCAGGATCCTTCAGTATTTCATCGAATCGGGTGACCATCTTCCGTGCGAGATGGGCAAACGATCCCCGAAGGTGCGCGGCCCTTATGGTTAGATGAACGACGGCGCTGGCCGCGTCCTCACTATCCACTGGCTCATTGGGTGGCGCGGTTCTGACTCGATCGAGAAACGGGTTAAAAATGGTACTTTCAAAGTCGGTGATGATGTCGTCCAACGTGTCAGTGACTCCGTCGCCAGGTTGCGAATAGAAGTCGCGCTGGGCAGCGACACCTTCGGTTGAAGTCTTGTACGCTGGCGTCCACTTCTTGTTAACAACCACTTGAGACTTCTTGCCTGTTCTCGATGCCTCAAAGCCTCGGAGCAGATGCTGCGGCAGGTAATGTTGCTTGCGTCCAGCCAAGTTGTCTTTCGGAGTTGTAGGTTTGCAGTTATACGGCTCGCTTGACCATCTCGGCACTGTAGCCGGCCTTTTTGTCTAAAGTATGGGAGTGTTGATCTCGTTAGATCCCCGGCGTCTTATGGCGCCCCAGCTCTTGACCCACATAGTGACTTGTGGAATTGCTCGGCACCCCCTCCAATTGGAGGAGATGCTCCCGAAGCCACCCCTGGCTGCTGAGTTCCGCCAAAATCTGACCCATGGTGGTACTGCCCTGCTTGTTTTAAAAGCAGAGGGAAATTAGGAGTGATAAAACCTTAGGCAAGTCCAGCTATGGACGCGTGCGAGAGAAGCGACAGCTCATGCACAAGTCAGCTGACCATGCCCTCGGTGACAAAAAGTAAGTGACTCGCAAGCCCAATTGAGCCACACTGTAGCTCCACAATTCCAAGTGCATGCAAATGGCCAATACCGACGTTGTTCGCGCCCATATTGACCGGCACATCAGGGAGGAAGCCGCCAACGTTCTGGCCGAGATAGGCTTGCCTGTCTCGGATCCCATTCGGATGCTGCTAGTTCGCGTCGCGATGAAAAAATCCCTTCCTTTTGACATCAATCGTGCGCCTCCCCGTGCTGATCGGAAGAAGCGATGACCGCATGTCAGACGCTCACAAGTGAGCATGCCTTTCATATTGAGAAGCAGCGCTAGATGCCGACCCGAGACGTCGTCGATGTATTGCGGGATCGCGGTCTATTGCCGCCCGACTTGGAAATGCTGCGCCCAACCGAAAGGCGTTACACCACGTTATTGATGCAGCCTAGTGGCCCGATATTCGCTAACAACCAGCGAATCGGCCCTTTGGAATCTGATGTGGCCTCAGCTAAGGGACGAAATTTCCTAGAACTCGCTCGCACCAGCGGTGCCCATCTCGCGGTAACGCCAGAATATTTTTTGCCCTGGAGCGCGCTAAAGAGCGCTATTGAAGGCGGAATTACTCCGGCCGCTGATGCGCTGTGGGTTCTCGGCAGTGAAAGCATCACGGAGGCAGGCCTTGAACAGTTCAAACAAGAAGTCGCCGGCCAGTGCCTGGTATTGCATGAACCATGGGCGGGACTTCCGCTCGATCGATCGCTCCTTGACCCTGTCGTCCTGCTGTTTCAGGCAACCCGACAGGATCAATCGGTTCAATTGGTTGCACTAGTTCAGTTCAAGACGTTCCCATCCCGCGACAACATTTTCTTCGAGGAAGGCCTGCTGCGACGGGGATCACTGGTATACCGGTTCAGGGGGGCCACCGGGCATCTAACGGCAGCAGTCATCATTTGTTCCGACGCCTTCGCGCTGAATGACCAATGGCTGAGCGATTTCAATGATCGTTCGACGCTCATTCATATTCAACTCAATCCCAGTCCCAGGAACACCGCTTACCGCCGCTACCGTGCGACGACTTTTGGAATCGACGCGAGGGCAACGAACTGTCACATCCTCTGTCTTAACTGGGCACGCTCCATAGTCCAGCACGGGGATCCTGGAGCCCCGATTGACCCGTGGAACAACATTGCAGGATCCACTTGGTACTGCCCTGCAGAGGAGTGCTCATCCGATGATGCGATCGTCATCCCAAACCACAACCAAGGGCTGTACTACGCGTACATGAAAGAACGTCGACATGCGCTGCTCTTTCACTATGACGAGGCCGTATTTCAACTTCTGGTGCCCAAGCTGCTCACGCTGGGAAACGCGGTCATGGTCAACCGCAATGGACCGAGTACAGTCCAGCGCTATGAATGGGATACAACCACAACCACCTGGACGCCAGGAGCCGCCGCACCCGAGACCGGCTTCAATGCCTACGTCGCCGGCAATGGCCCCGCCCAAGTCGCGCTAGCGCACGTGTTGGCTGAGGCTGATCCGCTTGCCATCGAACGGGTGCTTGCCTTGAGCGCGGGCGCCATTTCTGGGCGTGAGGCTTGGCACTCCCTTCAGCAAATCGATTCCTGCCAAATCGCGGAAGATGAAGTAGTACGGCGGATAACGGTGGTTCAAGACGTTGCAGGAAATGAATTCCGGCACGAAAGACTCTCGTCCGTCGGACAGATTCATCATGAGCTCTTGAATCGTGACTATTGGCCACCGCAAGTCGTCGGCGTTGACACAGACTCAACCGTCAGATGGACAACGGCCAATCCTCACTTCAATGTTCTCACCGCCGACAACTTGCCGACGCTTGTCGTCTACCTCGGAGAGTCGCCACCGGCACGTACCCTGGAGACAAAGGCGGACATGTTGTATCAACTGCTCCGTCAAGCCGGCGGACCGCACCAGACACGGCTGTGCATCATCTACCGCGAATTCGGCCAGCCTAGATTCGCCTCCATCGCAGCACTGACTCGTTTCGACGACGCCATGGAAGACAAGACCGATTTCATGGCCGTTCCACCTTTGGGAGATATGGGAGACAACCATGGCTGATGCAGAAACAGTGCGTCGTGCGATCAGCGAGAGACTCGCGGACGTCAAGGATCTTGGCAATGGCATCCTACGGGGCGAGCGCCACTACGGTGGCAAAGCCTACGCCACGGCCTATGTCGACTTGTCGGACCACGTGGTTGAACGATGGCGGGAACTATCTAATTTCCAGGAACGCCTGCTCGGCACCGATTTCTTCAAGGCCGACGGTGATCAACGGTGGAACAGCTATCTGTATTTCTGGGCTGGACCGAACTCCCGCCAAAGCGCGGATTTCCTCAAGGCGAAGGCGCGTATCGAGGGAGACCGGCATTTCGCTCGAAAGTTTGTTCTCTCGGAAGAGGATCTGCTGGGCCGTCTAGACGATGTGTCGACGCGCGTAACAGCCGCGGACGTCAGCGACGACGCGAGCAGTCGATGGGCCGAACTTTTGCAGGCCGCTTCGCTCGGCGTGGTGCTGGAGCAGCGCCCGCGCACGCGCATGCTAGAACTGATTGGTAGCGGAGAGGCGTTCGTCGCCGAAACCAATACAGCCGCAAAAGTGACACCGGCATTGGATGACCCTCTTGGCACAGGCCTTCTCAGAAACTTTCGCGTCGGGGAGTTTCGCCCCTCAATCAGTGGCCGGATATTCTCTTTTGGCGACGTCAATCTCATCTTCGGCCAGAACGGCTCCGGCAAGACTTCTCTTCTTGAATCCGTCGAGGCGCTTTACTGCGGACGTGTTCGCAGAGATCCCGAGGCTGTCTTTCGTGATATTGAAGGTGACATCCTCACACCGGCCGGTACTCTTGTTCAAGTTAAGAGCACTACTTCTGCCGCGACTATCAAGGCGCGTAACCTTGCTTGGTATGGTCGTTCCAATCAGCAGTCCAGCGCGATCACGCACGCATTTACACGCTTCAATTTTCTTGACACCGATGCGGCCTTTCGTCTCTCAAGTGAGACGAACGCCGAAAAGATTAAGGAAGATTTGAGTCTGCTGCTGGTGGGCCCGGAGGTGTCAACACTGTGGACATACCTCACGAAACTTCTCGATGAATCTTTGGCCAAGAGTCTTGGTGCTGATGAACGGGTTCCGATCTTGTTCAAGCAGACGGAGTTGTTGGGCAATGAGGTTAAGCGCCTCCAAGGAACGCCAACGGAGTCCACGGCTCTTGCGAAAACGTTTCGATCGGGTCTGCGCGGCCTCGGTGCCAAATGGGCGCTCCCCGACGACGGCGCACCGATGAATCAATCCGATCGCACTCATCTGGAATCCCTCACCCGCGGCATTCGCCAAGCACTCACTGTTTCTCCGTCTACCCCGACAACGCTAAAGGCTTTGCGTGATCGGTCGGCGGTGCTCGCACAAACACTGTCGGCGATACGCCTTGTGGTCGAGGATTACAGGATAGCCGGTGACGAACTAGTCGCCAGTGATGTGCTCGCAAAGGAACGCCAGGCATCACTTCAAGCTATTCAGCTTTGGGCTTCCTACTGTGAGGCAGGCGTCCCCGTGCTGGCAGCATCTCTTCAGAGTGTGCAGACGGCAGTCGCGGCGACGCGGGCTGCGCTTGGAGGTCAGTCCCCGGATGCTGTCGCGGATCTGCCAACAGAGTACGCATCACGCCAAATCCGCGATGCGAAAGAGGCCGCAGCAACAAACTTGGAGCTCGCCGAGCAACAAGAACGAACAGGCATCGAAAGCCTTCAGCAACGTGAGCGAATCGGTCAAACGCTCGCGGCTCTTCGAGCCGATCTTCGCGAGGTCGCCCAGTCCGTCATCGACCGGACCGGCGACTCAACCCATTGCCCTGTGTGCGGAACATTTCATGGCGACGAAGAGCTACTGCGCAAGATCAGTGCGCTTGTCGCTGCCGAGGATCCCTCCTTGACAGATGGTTTGCGCCAAGCCGTTCAGGCATCTAGGCAGCGCGCCGAGCGCGAGCGTGATGCACTTGCATCTCTCAAGTCCCTCGAGAGTTATGCCATTTCGAGCGGCGCGTCCAATTTGGCGACTGCCGGTGAACTAAGGGAGCAGATGTTTGCCAAAAACACCGAACTCGCCTCCCTGACTGCCGAGCTTGAGCAGCTTGAATCGGCGACCGATTCGCTGAGTCGATTTGGCACGGATTGGGCTGGATACGAGGACGTTCGCAACGCGGCCGCAGCCATTATTGGCACCGAAGAGAACGTAGCCGAGATGGACGTCGTGAACCGTCATCTTGAAGCGTGGCGGGCGGATTTGGAGAAAACCCAGAGCGCGAGTTCGGAATTGCGCGAACGCTTGACAGAACTGACAAGCCGAGCGGCCCAAGCTGCTGCGGACGCGGGGATCGCGACGGCTCAAGGAGTGGCTCCGGCTCAAGTGGTCACAACAGTGGACCGCGCATCGAGTTCGGTCAAGGCGTCGCTGGATTTCGTTCAGGAGGCGGAAGAACTGATCAATCTTCAGGTCGATCAGTCATTCGAGACGCTTCAGCTTGCAATCGAGCAAGCCATCGAGGCCTTTGACCGTGCGCAGCACGCTGAACGCAGCGAGGTGACAGCGCGAACCGATCTGGGCAAGAAGACCGAGGAACTGCACGAAGCGACGGAGCAATTGCAAGACCTGTCCGCGCGTCGGGAGAATTTCTCAAAGGCCAATGACGTTCTGTCGCGCATAACCCAAGAACACTCGCTGGAAAAGGCAACAAAGGAGGCGCTCGAATCCATTCGGGGGCATGTCGGCGGCATCTTTGCGAGGATTCACTCGCCGGCCGAGTATGTCCTGGGAGATTTTCACGGAGAAACCCTGCTGTCAACTCGCGAAGGGAATCACGACCGTGGAGTCAATCAGGTTAGCACCGGGCAACGAGCGGCGCTCGCCTTGTCGATTTTCCTGGCGCTGAATCGCAGTGCTGAGCGTGCGCCACCAGTGATGTTGATCGATGATCCGGTAGCCCACATCGATGACCTGAATGCTCTTTCGTTTCTCGACTACCTGCGCGATCTAGCGATAGGGACGCGCAAACAGATCTTCTTTGCGACCGCCGATGCCAAGTTGGCAGCGCTCTTTCAAAGAAAGTTCGAGTTTCTAGGAGAAGATCGGTTTAAGAAGATCGTTCTTGCACGCTGACATGCGTCGATCTTCGTAGCATCACTGCGCAAATTGATATCGCGCAAATAGCTGATCGAGATTGTCTGTCCACGTGCCTCCAAACATACCGATTTATGCAGATGACAAGCAAGTACGAAGACAACGATGGCATCGGCCCGCTTGCTACTGCTCGCCCGACTGCAACCAGGCCCATCGACAATGAGACATTGAGGCGGCTAGTCGCTCCGTTCGCAGGCAAGAGCCGTGCCCAATGCTTTTTTGGACCGTCCGGTATCGGCGACGATGGTACCGCTTGGCTGGTCATCGTGACCGCCGACGAACGGCGACCGCATCAAGTCCGTGAGGACGGACGGTTCGGCCTTTGGGTTTGGCGGTGGCCTGCGGGCCCGACAGCCGCACTGTCTTTTTCCCTGGTGGCCCCTAAGGGAACGGCGCAGCCGAGGGATAAGACGTTCCCGCGGTGGTTTGGGTCAAGCGACGAGGCGCTCGCGCAGGCCATCCGACGCGAGAAACGCTTTTTCGTCGCGGTGGCGAACACTCACGGCAGTCACAGCGGATGGTTTGAGGCCGCCTTCACCCAAGCCGGTGCTGCGGCATCTTTTGACAGCCTATGGGATCACCCTGACGCTGGTCTTCCAAGGTCGCGCGTTGGCACAAGGTTCGACCCCGACGCTGAAGAGCCTGCGGACGACATCCATGCTCCGCTTCCCCTGTGGAAGGAGCCGATCACCGACCTCTGGTCCGCGCTTACGCTTGGGGACAAACAGAATTGGGCGTCTGATTTGGAGCCCGCCGATTGGGCGTGCGGACTTTGGGCCAAGCAGGCATTGCATCTGCGAGCAAGAGCTGCAGGCGATATTCAAATTCTTCGCGACCGTCAGGAGCTCGACGGTGTGCCGCCCATTGTTGACGCAACAGGGCTTTGGATCCGCAACGAACCTATGCGGGAGCGCCTGAATTTCATTGGCGAACTTCATCCACTACTCAAACCATGGTTCGCCGCGACGCTTGGGCCACAACTGGATGCCAAAAGATCTTACGACATCGCTCTAGAAATCTTGCGAACACCGCGGGCCATGTTTGAAGTTGTGGCGGAGTTGCACCACGTTCTCCATGCATGCGAGGAAGTTGATGCGCACATGCCGCTATGGCGAACCTTGGATGCCGCGCTACTCGATGC
This sequence comes from Polaromonas sp. P4_F9, assembly GCF_056401235.1. NCBI lineage: Bacteria > Pseudomonadati > Pseudomonadota > Betaproteobacteria > Burkholderiales > Comamonadaceae > Polaromonas > Polaromonas sp. P4_F9. The sequence continues at coordinate 41,841 of NZ_JBFUJT010000008.1, forward strand.
ATCCATAACAGCCAAGGGAACGCGTCGCCCTTGGTTTGCGAATGCAAGCCTTCAACTCGAACTCAGGACGATGCCAATCGATATGAATGCGAACCTAGACGACATTGGTCGCCTCTGGCAAGCAGGGCTCCAGATTCACCACTTGCTTGACGCTGGTGAACGTTTAGGGCCGTCCGACTTTCCGGCCCCGTGGGATGTCCTCACCACCACGATGGAGAAAGTCTCCATTGAGGGGACGCATGAGGAGGGCTATGCCAAGGTGCAGGCTCTGCTGCAAGAGGCGCAGGATGCCCGGCAGTGGTCCATACCTTGGGGCGCACGCGTTCAGGTCACTTTTGGGCCTTTCATTGCGTTGAAGATCTTTGAACGTGACGGTGAATTCTCCTGCCATTTCCTCGATGATCACGACCGGTACCTTCTCTTGCCGATTGGCTTGCAGCGCCAGCCGCCGAGGATCGGGGAAGTAGGCATTCTTCGTAAGCGCTCCGACGACGGAGAGTATTTATGGAATTACGACGCCGAGATTGCTCTGGGTCTGATTGCGGCCGCAATAGTTCGGGACTTCCTGGTGGTTGAAGACCGGACGTCACTCTTTAACGCGCGGCCGATGCGTCGACGCCTGCCCAGCGGCCGCAACGTCACCGATATCATCTATCTCCCACGCGTGAGGTACACATCCCCAAACCCGGAACGGATGACCTTGGACGATGTCGATGCGACTCGAGCCCGCCATCAGGTTTCACCTCATCTCCGAAGAGCGGGTGCAGCCTCGACGGCTCAGCGATTCCTCGCTCAACGCTATGGTATGGCGCTTCCGATCGGCTTCACTTTCGTGAGGCCTCACGAGCGTGGAGCCGCCGCGACCGAGGCGCGGGTGAAGGTCTACCGCAGTCGGTCCGCCTCCCGAATGATCTTTGAGGAGATCGCTGAAGCGCCTCAAGGAAGTCGTCCACATTGGTTCGATTTCGAGAAAGACTGTGCCCGCGTTCTACGCGCCCAGGGCATGCGGGTGGTTCACCAGGCGGCAGCCCGTTCCGGCGACTTCGGCGTGGACCTCTACGCTATCGACGTCAACGAACAATCTTGGGTTGTCCAATGCAAATGCTGGGCCGCGCACCGAACGGTCGGGCCCGATATCGTGCGCGAACTGATCGGCGCGATTGTGGCATCCGACCGAGGAATGTCGACCAAGAGTCGCGGCATGATCATCACGTCAAGCAGCTTCACTAGTGGCGCTGCAAGCGAAGCTGTTGCCAACGGCTTCGAGTTGATCGATGGCAAACGGTTAGCTAGGCTATTGGCCTGAAGTGTCATCCGCTGAGAGAATTCTGTGCGAAGGCAATCAGCCTTGACCTAAGGTTGCTCGCGCGTAGCAAGCGGTGCCATTGCCAAATGCTGAGCAAGCAATTGAGCCGGCCTCTGTTGATCAAACAAGATTCGATCGCGAAAGCCGCCTCCGAGGAACGTAGCTTCACCGGCCACGTTCGATCGGATGAGTAGACCGCCGAGCGTGAAGTTTCCCACCCTTTGACCGCGCATACGAAGTGTCTCGGCTTTCGTTGAAAGCTGGAGATATCCTGGCTGAAGCTTGTTGGCGAGGTCGATCATCTTGAGGATATCCAGACACATGATGACCAATATCTCACCTCTGAGAATCTTCTTCTGCAGCTCTAGTGAAAGGTAAGTCGCTCCCAATGGCCTGACTCCTGGATCACGGAAGGAGTCAGTGAGATTGAAAATGCGAGACTCGCATCCCTGCTGTTTCATCCAGGCTTGAAATCCAACAAAGGCCATTTTCTGATCACTATAAACGCCAACGTACACGCACTCGTCAATGACAGAAATCGCCCATTTTTTACTCTCATTGAGGGACTCGTAGCAGCGCATGACGTCCTCAGACCAATGTTCGACTGGATCCGGCGTTGGCTGTATGACGACCTTGCTGCCTGTATTTGGATCGGTCCCCCCTTCGTTGCGAATGGTGGAAACAATCGTGTTATTCCGCTTAGCCTGACGCTTGACCCGCTCGTAGTGCTTTCGATCAGTTTCGTTGTATCCGGAGGTCGCCAGTGCCTCAAAGTACTCGCACTCTGACTGCACCGCAAACTCTGCGGTCTGCGCAATATCAACGTTCTTTTCGCCCGCCTTCAATTCGATGAAAGAAATCGACCCTTCCGCTCGATTCGCCAAGATCAAATCGCCGACATGAACGAATGACAACATGTCGGTGCTCAACGCCATCACCTGCGCGTCCTTGTTAAAGTGATCGGCAGCCTTCATCGCATCCACGATATTGGCCGCAGAAAGATTGTGCTCGCCACCATCGACGTGGAGACGACGCAGCGTAGAGTGGTCGCCAGCGAAGATCGTCCAGAGGATTACATCCAACATGCGACGAGCAACCGAGATTTCCAAGCCGATTCGAGCCGCATCCTCTCTGGCAAGCCTCTTGCCCTCCTTGCTCTTGAGACGATGCTGCTCCTTCTGATTTGCCTCCGCTGCACTACGCCGAGCCAAGGCGTCAATCAGAAAATCGGCGATCCGCCTCTGCGCGTCCTTCCATCCTTCATGAACGTGCGCGGTAAATTCCAAGAACTGTTCCTTGGTTGCGGGGCGCGATTCAGACTTGCTTGCGCCATACTCACGGACAAGGAATAGCCATTCCTCCGCAAGAACCAGAAACTCTTTTGGCAGATACTCCCCAAGTCGAAGGAATGGTCGCCATTGTCTTGGGTCAATCTCAGTCGAATCATCTTGCGGCATTTTTGATCTTCGTTTTTTGGAGTTAGGACTATCTAAAACCTGCAATTCTGCTCGGTCGTTGGCGCCGCTACTGCTTTACCATGCAGGAATCCGAGGTAACGTACTCCTTTCGGCGCTTCTTTTCTGAATTGCATTGGTGTAAGCCGCCAAGATCGGTGCCTGTCTGAGAATTTCCGTCGCGAACGTACGGAGTTGATCCAACGTTTTGAAGTTCTCAGTGTCAATCAGTTTGATCACTTCTTTCACATAGTCGTAGACGTCCTGGCACGCCTGCGCTGCATCTTCACTGACTTCATGGAAATCTTTTCCACCATGGACAAGGGTATTGCGAAGCCCTGTGTACAAGTTATCGTAGCGTTCGAGCACGGCGCTGAATCGCTTGACATTGCCATGGGAGATCAGTGCAGCCAGATAGGTTCGATGCTTCCAACCTTGCCAACTCCGTTCGGGATGCGCCAGGCCGTCAAGCRTGAAAACGAGGTTGAGAAATTTCGACTCATCCCCGAGCGCATAGAAGGATTGACGACAACCCCGTAGCGCAGCTCTTACGCTGGCTGCCAGGTCGTCCGCCCTACCCTGAAGAATTTCTACAAGTAGATCTTGTCCTGCTACGTGCACAGCACTGACTTCGGGCCCCAGCCAGTTATTTGAAGCCGACATCGGTCGCGAGATACCTCTGAGCGAAATCGCTTTGAGATGAGTATTTCCCTCTGGGATGATTTCGACGGCATAAGTGCCATCGTCAAGCTGACCTGCGGGATTGGGAGTGAACTCCGGCCTGAGGAAGGAGCTGAATTGGTATCGAACGACGTCGAGCGCATGCTCGGCTAGCGCTAGACACTTGTTAATGACAAGGTCGTTGTGAGCCAGCGTGCGATCGACCCGAAGAAGATGTGAGTGCATCAGTGAAGTCTTGAACTGCAGATACTCTCCATCGAAATCGCCAAGTCGATCATGTCGCCGGTCGTCGAGTTGTCTTTGACATACAAAATGAAAGCCGCCCAAGCTGAAGGATTCTTCGATGAACATCCGTGTGAGCGGCACGACTACAACGCAATCTATCGGGGCATCTCCAACTAAGCCGGCGAGCTCTGTGTTTGCGTCCTTGCTATGAGCGACTTCAATGTCGAGCCACTGGAAGGTGTTCGCGAAGTCTCGCGAGATATCCACCTCGTCTCTGCACTGGTCCTCGCTTTTGAACGCCACTCCGTCGCGCTCCGGATACGGACTTGCCCAATAGCCAAGTTCGCGTAGCCGGCTTAGCGATTTGGATAGTTGTTTTTCCCTTCCTGCCAGCTCGGCCGCATTCCAGAGCAGGTTCCCCAGATAGCCATTTCTTGGTGGCAGAAGTTTTGCTTTCATGGTCTATTCAATGAGCTTAACTACCTAATGGCGGCTCGAAGGCTCGACGACCATGCATAGCGGCTTGATCGGTTCGGCGGAAACAGAGACCTTCGTCGCTCACAGCTACTCAGCTCCAGCAAGCAGATCGTAGCGATGTCGAAGGCGTCAAAAACCGGTTGCGCTTCAGCTTTTTTAACTCCTGTTTTCTGAGGCGCTGTCAGATGCAGACTCTTCTCCCCAACGTCATTTAATTCGACGTATTACTAGTAAAACGTCAATAATTAATATTGCCGACTGAATGATTGTGTATCAATCGCATGGGCGTCTATTGTGCTTTTCAGATGTCTAGCCCGCCGTTGAACCCCAGTCTCAGTGCCCAGGTTGTGGCTTCGCTTCTGATCCCCTAAGGCGGAGAAGAGACATACACATTCATTCGAGGTAACCGGGAGCTCATCGAGAAACAGCACGCCCCGATGGGCCAGTGAGATCTCGCCCGGGCGGGGTGGCGAACCGCCGCCCACCAATGCCACGGCGCTGGCCGTATGGTGGGGCGCGCAGGTCGGCCGGAGGGCCCAGTTTTCCAGCGCGAAGCGACCGCCCAGCGAGGCGACCGCGGCGCTTTCCAGCGCCTCCTCGGTCGTCATGGCGGGCAGCAGGCCAGCAAAGCGTTGTGCCAGCATGGATTTGCCGGAGCCGGGCGCGCCCATCATCAGGACGCTGTGCCCGCCGGCCGCGGCAATTTCCAGCGCCCGCCGGGCCGCCGCCTGGCCCTTGACGTCGGCGAGATCCGGGTAATTTGCCTGCTCCCGGCGAGGGATGGGCGCGATCCGGGTCCAGCCGTCCAGCACCTCGGGTGGCGTGTCACCCGGCAGGAATTGCCTGACCACGTCCAGCAAATGGTGCGCACGGTAGATTTCGGCGTCGGGAACCAGCGCTGCCTCCTGGGCGCTGCCTTCCGGCAGCACCAATTTGGGTGGCCTGGCCGGCATGCCGGGTTTGTCAGGGATCATGGCGCCATCGTTTTTTGCGAGGTGCGCCAGTGCCAGGCTCATGGCCAGCGCCCCTCTTACAGGGCGCAGGTCACCGCCTAAAGACAGTTCCCCCGCGAACTCATAGCCCGCCAGCTTGCGGGCGTCCAGCTGGCCGCTGGCTGCCAGAATGCCCAGGGCAATCGGCAAATCAAAGCGGCCGGAGTCCTTGGGCAAATCCGCAGGTGCCAGATTCACCGTGATCCTCTTGTTGGCTGGAAACTCCAGCCCGGTGTTCTGAATGGCGGAGCGCACCCGCTCGCGTGCTTCCTTCACCTCGGTTTCAGCCAGGCCCACCAGGGTGAAGCTGGGCAAGCCGTTCGCCAGATGCACTTCGACGCACACCGGCCGTGCCTCCAGACCCAGAAGGGCACGGCTGTGCACTAAAGACAAGCTCATTTTTGTAACTCCCTCTTAAATGCATCAAAGTTGTGCACATATTTGAGCCAACTTGGTGCAATATTCGTTTTTCTTGGTTTAGATGTAACGCGACAGTGCGCGAAAAGGTAGACGTGTACCCACAGAACGAGCGGGGGTTTGGCACGTAACGTGCTACGAACAATTCGGGCAACTTCAACCAACTTCAACAACCTTCGGAGCTTCTCATGAAACTTATCCCCGTCCAGGTCGCACTTGCCGCATCACTGGTTATGTCCGGCGCAGTCTTTGCCCAGACGCCAGCCCCTGCCGCAGAGCCCTCCCCGCTGTCATTCAACATCTCCCTGACCAGCAACTACAAGTTCCGCGGCCAGGACCAGGATTACTCCAAGACACGAAGTTTCAAGCCGGCCCTGCAGGGCGGCGTCGATTATGCGTTCAGCAACGGTTTCTACGTGGGTAACTGGAACTCCACCATCAACTGGACCAAGTACCTGCCTTCCGGCGACAACAGCAAGGTTGAGATCGACCTGTATGGCGGTTACAAGTTCAAGGCAGGCGCTGTCGACCTGGATGTCGGCGCCCTGACTTACTTCTACCCGAGCGCTACCGGCGCCAACACGACCGAGGTCTACCTCGGGGCCGCTTACGGTCCGGTCAGCGCCAAGTACTCCCACACCGTCTCCAAAGGTTACTTTGGCCTCGGCAAGGAATACCTGGTGGGCGAGGGCCGTGGCACCGGCTACCTGAACCTGGCGTTCGCCCAGGAAGTGATGCCCAAGGTGACCTTCAAGGCCTCCCTCGGCTTTACCGACCTGAAGAGCGCAGCGAACTCCGCCGGCCTGCCTGATTACATGGACTACAGCGTTGGCGCCGCCTACGACCTGGGCGACGGTCTCTCCCTGTCGGGTGCTGTGGTCGGTGGCAACAAGAAAAACAGCTATCTGTATCCCGCGTCAGTTGACACCAGCGGCAAGTCCATCAACAAGGGCACGCTGGTTGTGACGCTGACCAAAACCCTGTAAAGGCGGCAGAAGCGGCGCACAGCCTGGCCGCTTCCCTATTCATCCTGGAGGAACCTGAAATGAAACTAGTAACGGCCATCATTAAACCGTTCAAGCTGGACGAGGTGCGTGAAGCACTCTCCGGTATTGGCGTGCAAGGCATCACGGTGACGGAAGTCAAGGGCTTCGGCCGTCAGAAAGGCCACACGGAACTGTACCGCGGTGCAGAGTACGTGGTCGACTTTCTGCCCAAGGTCAAAATTGAGGCGGCAGTCTCTGACGAGCTGGTGGACCGCGTGATTGAAGCGGTTGAAGGTGCTGCCCGCACCGGCAAGATCGGCGACGGCAAGGTCTTTGTCTATAACCTCGAGCAGGTTGTGCGCATCCGCACCGGTGAAACCGGCAAGGAAGCGCTCTAAAGCTCGGCTCAACCTAGAAAAAAGAGAACATTGACATGAAAAAACTTCTTGCTTCCCTTGTATTGGGATTGAGTTTGCTGGGTATCGGCGCAGCCGTGATGGCGCAGGCGCCGGCAGCAGCGCCTGCCGCGTCGGCCGCCGCCGAAGCCAAGCCGGCCGAGGCAGCCGCTCCGGCGGCGCCCGCTGCCGCTGCAGCCCCCGCCGCGGCAGCCGCAGCGCCTGCTGCCGCAGCTGCCTCAGCACCTGCTCCTGTTCCCAACAAGGGAGATACGGCCTGGATGATGGTCTCCACCCTTCTGGTGATCATGATGACCGTTCCGGGTCTGGCCCTGTTCTACGGCGGACTGGTCCGCAGCAAGAACATGCTATCGGTCCTGATGCAGGTCATGGTGACTTTCTCCATGATCGTCGTGCTGTGGTTCATTTACGGCTACAGCCTGGCATTCACCGAGGGCAACGCTTTCTTTGGCGGCTTTGACCGGCTGTTCATGAAAGGGATCTGGGACAACGCGGCCGGCACTTTCGCCAACGCTGCCACCTTCAGCAAGGGCGTCGTGATTCCTGAAATCGTGTTTGCCGCCTTCCAGGCGACTTTCGCGGGCATCACCTGCACCCTGATCGTCGGCGCCTTTGCCGAACGCATCAAGTTCTCCGCCGTGCTGCTGTTCATGGCGATCTGGTTCACCTTCAGCTACGCCCCGATTGCGCACATGGTGTGGTTCTGGATGGGTCCTGATGCCTACACGGGCAAGGAAGTGGTTGACGCGATGAACGGCAAGGCCGGTTATATCTGGCAAATGGGCGCGCTGGACTTTGCCGGCGGTACCGTCGTGCACATCAACGCTGCTGTCGCCGGCCTGGTCGGTGCCTATGTGATCGGAAAGCGTATCGGCTACGGCAAGGAGTCGATGGCGCCTCACAGCCTCACGCTGACCATGGTCGGATCCGCTCTGCTGTGGGTTGGCTGGTTTGGTTTCAATGCCGGCTCGGCGCTCGAAGCCAATGGTTTTGCCGCCCTGGCATTCATCAATACCCTCGCTGCCACCGCCGCCGCTGTGCTGGCATGGTGTGTCGGTGAATCGCTGATGCGTGGCAAGGCGTCCATGCTGGGTGCTGCATCCGGTGCGGTTGCGGGTCTGGTGGCGATCACGCCAGCAGCCGGCAATGTGGGTATCGGTGGCGGCCTGGTGATCGGTCTGGCGGCTGGCTTTGCCTGCCTCTGGGGCGTGAACGGCCTGAAGAAACTGCTGGGTGCTGACGACTCGCTCGACGTGTTCGGCGTGCACGGTATCGGCGGTATTCTGGGCGCCTTGCTCACCGGCGTGTTCAACTCCCCAAGCCTGGGCGGCCCCGGCTTTGTGGCTGACTGGACGACGGCCACCGTGGTGACCGCTGCCGACTTCTCGGTCGTGTCGCAACTGTGGATCCAGGCCAAGGCCGTGCTGATCACCATCGTCTGGTCTGGCGTGGTGTCCTTCATCGCCTACAAGATTGTTGACCTGACGATCGGCCTGCGCGTCAGCGAAGAAGACGAGCGCGAAGGTCTGGACATCACCGCACACGGTGAAACAGCCTACAACCGCTAACAGGAATAGAGGAATAGGAATGCCGGGACTGCCCTGAGGGCAGTCCCTTGATCAACGAGAGCCTCCTTTGGATGTTCAGCCCGCCGGTGCCAAGCCGGTGGGCTGTTTTTTTTGCCTGCGCGGTTTGCACAGGCGGGGCGGCTGAAGGGATATGGCCGGTGCCCCGGCGCCGGGCTCACGCCGCAGGTCAGGGCGTCTCGTGCGCTGCCATTCGCTGCCATTGATATACAACAACCCATTTCTCGGGGATGATGCAACTGAGGGTATCGCCGGCGCTTGCAATTTTGTACATTTATTGCTGATTCGGGTGGCCTGTTCATCGATTCAGCAATATCTTGCACGGTCTTGCCCGCACGGAACAATAACCGGAGGTTCAGGATGACGCGTGTGCCGGAAAAATGGCTGTCATTTTTTCGTTGGTTTGGGACCGCATGGGCGTTTTCCCTGCTGATGGTGCTCGTCGTGCTGGGGCTGGTGGTGGAGCGGGAACTGAGCACCTCCCGTTATCAGGCGCACTTTTTTGCCAGCCTGGCCAGCAAGGCCAGCTATGCCCTCGGCGAGGGGCCCAGTCCGTCCATCCGTTTCCCCCACAGCGGACCGTATGACGACCGCCTCGGCTACACGGAGTTGCCGGCATTTCTGGGCAAGCTGACGGGGCGGGGTTTCGAGATCACGCAGCAGGCGCGCTCGTCGGAGGGCATGGTGCGCATCATGGACGCCGGTTACTTTGCCCCCTACCCTGAAAAGACGCAGAGCGGCCTGAGCATCGTCGATTGCCACAAGGACAGTCTGTTTCAGGAGCGCTATCCGGAACGGGCCTACAAAAGTTTTGACGATATTGCGCCCGTTCTGGTGCAGAGCCTGCTGTTCATCGAGAACCGTGAGCTGCTGGACCCAGACCATCCGAAGCGCAACCCGGCCGTGGAATGGGACCGGCTGGCCCATGCCGTGCTGAACAACGTCCGGACCAGCATCACCGGCAATGGCCGCTCACCCGGCGGCAGCACGCTGGCAACGCAGATTGAAAAATATCGCCATTCTTCCGAGGGGCGCACCTCATCGATCCGGGAAAAGCTGCAACAGATGGTGTCGGCCTCCCTGCGTGCCTACCAGCAGGGCGAGGACACCCGTGCAGCACGGCGCCAGATCGTGCTGAGCTACATCAACACAATGCCGCTGTCAGCCAAGGCCGGCTTTGGTGAAGTGCATGGCCTGGGTGACGGCTTGTGGGTCTGGTACGGGCGTGATTTCAACGAGGTCAATCGCCTCCTGAAAGACGTGGACGCGGACGAGAACGGCGGCGATCTCAGCGAGACGGGGCGGCTTTACAGGCAGGCGCTCAGCCTGTTGATCGCGCAGCGCCGTCCTTCCTACTACTTCGACGCCAGCGAAACCGAGCTGGAACAGCTCACCGACAGCCATCTGCGCGTGCTCGGCAGCGCCGGCGTGATTCCACTCGCGCTGCGCGACGCGGCGCTTCGGGCGAGCCTGAACCGGCGCGCCGACAAGGTGCCTGCCGCGGTTGCTTCCTTTGTCGAGCAGAAGGCGGCCAATACGGTCCGTACGCACCTTGCCGGCCTGCTCGGCGGCAGCCGCCTGTACGACCTGGATCGCCTCGATCTCACCGTCGCCAGCACGCTGGATGCGCCGGTGCAGAAGGCGGTCACCCGTGCGTTGCGGGAGTTGCGCGACCCGGCCAGCGCCAAAGCAGCCGGGCTCAGTGGCAAGCAGTTGCTGGACCGCGGCGATCCGGCCAAGGTGGTGTATAGCTTCACGCTGTATGAGCGCGGAAGCGACGTCAATTACCTGCGGGTGCAAACGGACAATTTCGACCAGCCACTCAATATCAACGAAGGCACCAAGCTCGACCTCGGCTCCACCGCCAAGCTGCGCACGCTGGTGACCTACCTCGACATCATGGCCAAGCTGCATCAGCGCCTGGCCGGGCTGGACGCCATACCGCTGCTGGCACTGGAGGTTGACAAGAAGGATGTCCTGACGCGCTGGGCGGCCGACTATTTTCTCACTGCGAAAGACAAGCGCCTGGCCCCCATGCTGGAGGCCGCGCTGGAGCGACGCTATTCGGCCAGCACGGGGGAAGGATTTTTTACCGGTGGCGGATTGCACCACTTTGACAATTTCAAGCCTGAAGACAATGGCAAGGTGATGTCGGTGCGCGATGGGCTGCGCAACTCGGTCAATCTGGTGTTCATCCGGCTGATGCGCGACGTCGTGCACCACTACATGTTCCTGACCCCCGGTTCTTCGGCCAGGCTGCTGCAGGATGCCGACGACCCGCGCCGCGCCGACTACCTGGCGCGTTTCGCCGACAAGGAGGGGCAGGTTTTCATGCGGCGCTTCCTGGTCAAGTACCGCGGCAAGACCGCGCAGGAGGCCGAGGAGGTGCTGCTGCAGGGCGTGCGTCCGACCGCGTCACGGCTGGCAGCCATCTTCCGCACGATTGAACCCGACGCATCGCTGGAGCAGTTCACCGCGTTTGTGAAGCGCCACCGGACGGGCGGCTTCGACCCGGCCGAGCCCCGGCTGGCCAAGCTCTACGCACAATTTGCGCCCGGACAGATGTCCCTGGCCGACCGCGGCTACGTGGCGGGTGTGCATCCGCTGGAATTGTGGCTGGTCGGCTACCTGCGCAACCATTCGGGGGCAAGCCAGTCGCAGGTGATGCAGGCCAGCAGCGCCGAGCGGCAGGCGGTGTATTCATGGCTTTTTTCCGCCCATCGCAAGCAGGCGCAGGACAAGCGGATCCTGGGCCTGCTCGAAGGAGAAGGCTTTCTGGAAATCCATCGCCAGTGGGCGCTGACGGGTTACCCTTTTGACGCCCTCGTGCCATCCTATGCGACCGCCATCGGCGCGTCGGCCGACCGTCCCGCCGCGCTGGCGGAGTTGATGGGGATCCTCGTCAACGATGGCCTGCGCAAACCGGCCATGCGCATCCAGTCCCTGCACTTCGCCGCCGCAACGCCCTATGAAACCGTTCTGCAGTACAAACCCGGCCAGGCGGAGCGGGTGCTGGCACCGGAAGTCGCCCGGGCGGTGCGCGGCGCGATGCGGCTGGTGGTCGAGAGCGGCACCGCGCAACGCGTGAAGCAGGCTTTTGTGCGGCCAGACGGCAGTATCATGCCGGTGGGCGGAAAAACCGGCACCGGCGATCAACGCTTTGACGTCTACGGCAGCGGTGGCCGGCTGATCAAGTCGCGCGTGGTCAATCGTTCGGCGACTTTCGTATTCAACGTCGATGAACGTTTTTTTGGCACCATCATCGCCTACGTGCCGGGGGCCCAGGCCGCCGCCTACGATTTCACCAGCGGCCTGCCGGTGCAATTGCTGAAAGTGCTGGCACCCAGGCTGACGCCCCTCATGAACGCGCGCGGCGGCGATGACGCGCCGCCGGGCGCCTGCGTGCCTTGAGTGCATTGAGGGCCCAGGCTCACGGCTTTCCTGTTTGGGCCGGAGACATGGGGCCTGTATTGACGGATCGAATTCACCAAAAAAAGGACACCATGACCTGGCAAACCCTTGTTGCCCAGCCCAGCGAGCTGGGCGAGTCCCCTTTCTGGCACCCGGATGAACAAAGCCTTTATTGGGTCGACATTCCGGGCCGGCAGATTCACCGCTGCAAGGTGGGGGAGGCGTCGAATGGCCCGGTGGAAAGCTGGGCCATGCCGACCGAGCCCGGCAGCATCGCACCGGCACAGACGCGGGGCCAGGCCAGCGGGCTGGTCATCGCGCTGCGTGACGGCATTTACCGCGCCCGGCAGTGGGGCGGCGCGCTGGAGCAACTGGTGCGGGCCGGGCATGACACCACCACCACGCGCTTCAACGACGGCAAGGCCGACCCCCTGGGCCGCTTCTGGGCCGGCACCATGTACGAGCCCCGCGACGCCAGACAGGCGCAACTTTTTTCAGTGGATTGCCGCGACGGCCGCGCGCCCCTGGTGGAGCTCAAGGCCGGCGATGCCATCATTGCCAACGGACTGGCCTGGTCGCCCGACGCCGCCACCGTCTATTGGACCGATACGCCCAGCCACACCATTCACGCCTGGGACTGGGAGGGGCAAAGCAATGCCATGAGCCGGCGCCGTGTGTTCCGGCAGTGGCCGGGAAAACCGGAGGGCTGGCAGCCCGGCCTGCCCGGCTACGGAGGCCGGCCGGACGGCGCCGCTGTGGATGTGGAGGGCAACTACCATGTGGCCATGTTCGAAGGCGGCCGGCTGCTCAAGCTGTCGCCGTCCGGTGAACTGCTGGCCGACATGGCCGTGCCGGCGCGCTGCCCCACCATGCCGTGCTTTGGCGGGCACGACCTGCGAACGCTCTACCTCACGACGGCACGCTACAAGCGCCCCGACGAGGAGTTGCAAACCTGGCCGGACTCGGGCTGCGTGTTCTCGATGCGGGTCGATGTGCCCGGCCTGCCGGTGAACTTCTTCAGGGACTGAAGGGCGGGTTCTGCGGCTGGGGGTGGCGCCGGCCCGCAGGAAAAAATCGAACACGGCCCGTTCAAAAAAATCAAAACCCCGCCCGCCTGAGCCGCTTACCATTGGCCCATGGCTTCAGATATTGCAGATACCGAGGTGACGGCGGCCCTGGCCGCGCGGGTGCGGGACGCCTCCGCCAGAGGTACGCCCCTGCGCATCCGGGGCGGCGGCACCAAGGACTTTTATGGGCAGGCCCTGAAGGGCGACGTCCTCGACATGAACGTTCTGGCCGGCGTGGTCAGCTACGAGCCCAGCGAGCTGGTGGTCACGGTGCGAACCGGCACCCCGCTGGCCGAGCTGGAAGCCCTGCTGGCGGCCCAGGGCCAATGTCTGCCGTTTGAGCCGCCGCATTTCGGCGGTTCCGGTGCGCGAGCCACGGTCGGCGGCATGGTCGCCAGCGGTCTCAGCGGCCCGGCGCGCAGCAGCGTGGGGGCGGTGCGTGACTATATGCTGGGCGTGGTCCTGCTCAACGGCAAGGCAGAGCGGCTGACCTTTGGCGGCCAGGTGATGAAGAATGTGGCCGGCTACGATGTGTCGCGCCTGATGGCCGGCTCGCTCGGAACGCTGGGCGTGCTGCTGGAGGTCTCGCTCAAGGTGCTGCCTGTCGCGCCGCAGGAGGCCACGCTGGTGTTTGACATGGATGAAGCGGCATCCTTGCGCCAGCTCAACCGCTGGGGCGGACTGCCATTGCCGGTCAACGCCTCCTGCTGGCACGACGGCCGTTTGTGGGTTCGCCTGCGCGGCGCCAAGGCGGCGGTTGCCGCCGCGCAAAAAACCATGGGTGGCGACCTGGTGGACGAATCTTCACGCGAGCTGTGGGCGGCCTTGCGCGAACAGACGCTGCCTTTTTTCGAACTCCAGGAGGGCGAATCCCTGTGGCGCGTCAGCGTGCCCGACACGGTTGCGCCATTGCCCCTGGGCCCCACGCTGCTGGAGTGGGGTGGCGCGCAGCGCTGGGTGAAACGGTCGGGCGGACGCCCGGCCGGTGACGCCCAGGCTATTCACGAGGCCGCGCTGGCGACTTCTGGCCACGCCACGCTGTTTCGCTCCGCCGACAAGACCGTCCCGGTGTTCTCGCCGCTCAAAGCCCCACTGGACCGCATCCACCGCGACCTCAAAAAACAGTTTGACCCGGCCGGTGTTTTCAATCCGGGCCGCATGTTTGCGGACTGGTAAGGAAAAGCAGGGCCAAGCATGCGACGTCTGCGCCACCTGACCGGGCAACACCGGACGGCTTCCATCAACCGCCTGCTCGGCGGCGTGCTCGCCTTCAATGCCGGGGCCATCAATGCGGGCGGCTTCCTGCTTGTCAGCATGTACACCTCGCACATGACGGGGTTTTTGTCCATGCTGGCCGACAACCTGATTCTGGGCCACATGACGCTGGTGCTGGGTGCCGTGGGCACCCTGCTGGGCATGTTTGTTGCCGGCGGCGTGGTGGGTGCATCCGGGTTCAAGTATGTGGGCTTCATCCGGGTGGTGCCCCTGGCGCTGCTGTTGCTCACCTTGTCCTTGCCGCCCCTGTACGCGGACTTTCACCGCACCTTGCGGCGCAAGGTCAAAGCCAAAGCCAAAGCCATCCAACAGTCTTCCTGAGCACCATGCAAACCCATCTCGCCCCCGAATTCAAAACCACCGCCGAAGGCCTTGAAGCCGAAGCGATTTTGCGCAAGTGCGTGCACTGCGGCTTTTGCACTGCCACCTGCCCCACCTACCAGCTGCTGGGCGACGAGCTGGACGGCCCGCGCGGGCGCATCTACCTGATCAAGCAGGTTCTGGAAGGCGAGGCGCCGACCCGCAAGACCCAGATGCACCTGGACCGTTGCCTGACCTGCCGCAACTGCGAGACCACCTGCCCGAGCGGCGTGCAGTACGGCCACCTGGTGGACATCGGCCGCAAGCTGGTCGATGAGCGCGTGCCGCGCCCGGCCGGCGAACGTGCCGTGCGCTGGGCCCTCAAGGAAGGCTTGCCCTCGCCGCTGTTTGCGCCCGCCATGAAACTGGGCCAGACCGTGCGCGACCTGCTGCCTGCCGCGCTTCAGGCCAAGGTTCCTGCCCGTCAGCCGGCCGGCGTGTGGCCGGCGCGCCACCATGCCCGGAAAATGCTGATGCTCGAAGGCTGCGTGCAGCCGGCCATGATGCCCAACATCAATGCGGCCACGGCCCGCGTGCTTGATGCCGCGGGAATCGAAACCGTGCTGGCGGCGAAGGCCGGTTGCTGCGGTGCCGTCAAGTTTCACCTCAATGACCAGGAGGGCGGCAAAGCCGAGATGCGCCGCAACATCGACGCCTGGTGGCCGCACCTGGCGGCAGGCGAGGGCGGCGGCGACAGCGGCGTGGATGCCATCGTCATGAACGCCTCGGGCTGCGGCGTCACTGTCAAGGAATACGGCCACATCCTCAAGGACGACCCGGCCTACGCGGCCAAGGCGGCGCGCATCAGTGAACTCACGCGCGACCTCAGCGAGCTGCTGCCCGAACTGGTCGGCGAGCTGCAGGGCAAGGTCAGGGCCCAAGCCGGCGCCATGGTGTTCCATCCGCCCTGCACCTTGCAGCACGGCCAGCAATTGCGCGGCGGGGTGGAGACGCTCATGGGCGCGCTGGGTTTCGAGGTGACGCTGGCCGCTGCCGAATCACACCTGTGCTGCGGCTCGGCGGGGACGTACTCCGTGCTGCAGCCCGACATCGCCTACCAGCTGCGCGACCGCAAGCTGGGCCACCTGCAGGAGGCCGCGCCCGAGGTGATCATCTCGGCCAATATCGGCTGCATCACGCACCTGCAAAGCGGCACGGCCACGCCTGTGCGGCACTGGATCGAAGTGCTGGACGCTGCGTTGACGCCCTGAGTTGAGTGGAACACCGGACCAGCCAGGGCCGCGGAACTGGCTCCGCCAGGCCGCAGGCGCAGCGCCCCCTCGGGGGGCAGCGCACCACGCGAAGCGGGAAGCGTGGGGGCCAACATCCCTACTGACACCACGTTGTCAGTAGCAGGTGCGCATCATCAAGGCTTCTTCCACACAACAGGAGCCTCCCATGAAAAACGCCATCAGCTGGTTTGAAATCCCCAGCACCCAACTGGACAAAGCCCAGGCTTTTTACGAAACCGTTCTCAATTGCAAGATGCGCCGCGAGGCCATGGGCCCGTCCGAGGGTGCGGTGTTTCCTTATGAAGGGGCGGGCGTGGGCGGCGCCTTGATGGCCGGCCCTACCGCGCCGGCGCTGGCATCCGGCGGTACGCTGGTCTACCTGGACGCCTCGCCTTCGCTTGATGCCGCCCTGGCGCGCGCCGTCAAGGCCGGTGGCAAGGTCGTCTTGCCGCGCCAGGCACTGCCGCCCGGCATGGGTTTTTTCGCCCACATCACCGACCTGGACGGCAACCGCGTCGGCCTGCACGCATTGGCATGAGCCGCAAGAACTGGATAGCGGTCGCCAGCGCCGAGCATGCGCGGCGTGGGTGCGCGACGCCGGACACCGGCTACATGCAGGTGTGCCACGGCAAGTGTGCGCCGCTCGAGCGTGCATCAGCGGGTGATCGCGTGGCTTATTACTCACCCACGCTGGTCATGGGTGGGAAAGACAAATTCCAGCGCTTTGTCTCCATCGGCGTGGTGCAAGCCGGCGAGCCCTATGCCTTCGACATGGGCGGCGGTTTTGTGCCGTTCCGCCGCGACGTGGCCTATGTGGCCGCGCGGGAGGCGTCCATACTGCCCTTGCTCGACGAGTTCGAGTTTGTGGAAAACCGCCAGCGCTGGGGCTACAAGTTCCGGTTCGGCCTGTTCGAAGTCAGCGACCACGATATGCGGCTGATCGCGCGGGCCATGCAGGTGGATCTGGCGGCGCTGGGCCTGCAAGCCGGCGCAGGCCAAAGCCAGGCCCGGCGTTCAGAGGGACCACTGCGCCGGGCGGCGAGACATTGCGCCTGAGGGCCACCCGGTGCTCCCCTATCATTCACACACCATGCGCCGCGCCGACCGCCTCTTTCACCTTGTGCAGCTGATCCGCGGCCGGCGTTTGAGCACGGCGGAATTCCTGGCGAAGCGGCTCGAGGTGTCGGAGCGCACGATTTACCGCGACGTGGCCGACCTGCAGCACCAGGGCGTGCCTATCGAGGGCGAGGCGGGCGTGGGCTACCGGCTGGGCGCGGGCTTTGACCTGCCGCCGCTGATGTTCACGCAAAAGGAAGCCAATGCGCTGGCCGCTTCGGTGCGCTTGGCCCAGGCCTGGCTGGACCCGGCCATGGCGGGCGATGCGGAGGCGGCCTGGAGCAAGATTGTCTCGGTGCTGCCGCCTGCCGCGCGCGCGGCGGCCGAGGGCGTGCCGCTGTACGCCGTGGTGATAGAGCCCGACGCGGCCACGCAGCGCAGCCTGCAGCTGCTGCGCGAAGCGGTGCATGCGCGCCGCAAGGTCAAGGTGCGCTACCTGGATGCGGGCGGGCGCGAAAGCCGCCGCGTGCTTTGGCCGCTGGGCTGTTTTTACTGGGGCAGTGTCTGGACGCTGGGCGCCTGGTGCGAAGCCCGGCAAGACTTTCGCAGCTTCCGCGTGGACCGCATGGCTGCGGTCGAAGTGCTGGACGAGCGCGTGGGCCATGAGGCCGGCCGCACGCTGGCTGACTACCTGCGGTCGGTGAAGGCCAACACCAGGCCGGCCTGAACCGCGAGCCAGGCCGCCTCAGGCCGCGAGCGCGGCCTCGATATCCTTGGCCAGATCGGCCGGTTTGTCGGTTGGCGCATAACGCCGGATGACCTGTCCGTCCTTGCCGACCAGGAACTTGGTGAAGTTCCATTTGATGGACTTGCTGCCCAGCAGGCCCGGGGCTTCGGACGACAGCCACTTGTACAGCGGGTGCGCGGCGGGGCCGTTGACGTCGATCTTGGACATCATCGGGAAACTCACGCCGTAATTGACCTGGCAGAACTCGGAGATTTCGCTGTCGCTGCCCGGGTCCTGCGAGCCAAACTGGTTGCACGGAAAGCCCAACACCGCCAGGCCCTGGCCGGCGTAGTTCTTGTGCAGTTCTTCCAGTCCGCCAAATTGCGGCGTGAAGCCGCACTGGCTGGCGGTGTTCACAATCAACATGACCTTGCCCGTGAATTCGGACAGGGGAACGCTTTGGCCATTGATCTGGCGGGCTTCAAAATCGTAAACGGTGCTCATGGGTTTGCTCCTTGTCGGAGCCGGCTTGGCTCACTGTCATTTTGCGCCAGTTTGCGGCGCGGGCGCCAGCGCGGCCAGCAGGGCGGCCAGCACAATCAGGCCACCACCGAGCAGCGTGCGTGGGCTGAAGTCGGCCACGCCCATCATCGCGGCGGACACGCTGGCGAACAAAATCTCCGTCAGCATCACGATGGCGGTGGTGCTGGCCGCCAGCCGCGCCGCGCCGTACTGAAGCGCCGTGTTGCTGGCGAGAAAGGCGATGCACAGGCCTACTGCCACGCCCAGCCCACCGGCCCCAAAAGCCGGAGCAGGAACAATCTGCCAGGCCATGCCGGCCAGCGCGGTTGCGCAGGCCATCAGCGCACCCCCGCCAAACATCGCCAGCATGCGCGACTCGCTCGGCGTTGAGCCGAGCCTGCGCAGCAGCACATTGGTGACGGCAAAGCAGAGCCCGCCCATCAAGCTGAGCCAGTCGGCCGCGCTTTGCGGCACGGGCCACGGCGTGCCGGGCGACTTCAGCACAATCACCACACCCGTGAGCGCCAGCGCCAGCCTGAACAGCGATGCCGCCGTCGGTTTTTCACCCAGTACGGCCCAGGCGATCAGCACAGACCAGGCCGGCATCAGATAAAACAGCAGCACCACCCGGACCACGTCGCCCACCGTCACGGCCCAGTTGAATCCGACGTTGGTCAGGCCCGCCGCTGCGAGCAGGAGCAGCAGCGCGGGGTACTGCAGCAGGCCACGCCAGGCCTGCGGGCGCCACGCCAACACGCCCAGGGTCGCCACGCTATAGATCAGCGTGGTGGCCCACAGCGGGTGCAGGCCATAGGCCAGCAGCTCGCGAAATGGCCACCAGGAGACGCCCCAGACAAAGGCGTTGATGACGAGTGCGCCGGCGGCTAATAGAGCCCCACGGTCCCTCACTGCGTGTAGCTCCCTGCCCCCGAGGGGCCGTCAGCTGGCTCGGGGCGGCCCTTCGCCGCTGGTGCCCCACGGTCGTTCACTGGGTGTAACTCCCTGCCCCCGAGGTGCCGCCGCTTGCTCGGGGCGGTCCTTCGCCGCGCGTGGTCCCACGGTTGTTCACTGCGGGTACCTTTCACCAAGGCTCGCGTCGGCCGGCATCAGTGGAATTTGTCGCTGCGGGCGATGCTGAGCAGGTGATCCACCTGCTCCTTGTATTTGATGCAATTGCTTTTGTGCCAGCGCTGGATCAGCCACATGAAGCCGGCCACCACCATGCCAAAGGCGGTGATGGCGCCAAAGGCCGACAGGCCCATGCCGGTGGACAGGCTGTAGAAAGCGCCCAGGC
This sequence comes from Polaromonas sp. P4_F9, assembly GCF_056401235.1. Taxonomy (NCBI): domain Bacteria; kingdom Pseudomonadati; phylum Pseudomonadota; class Betaproteobacteria; order Burkholderiales; family Comamonadaceae; genus Polaromonas; species Polaromonas sp. P4_F9. The sequence continues at coordinate 61,325 of NZ_JBFUJT010000008.1, forward strand.
TCAGGATGCAGGCCTGTTCGTTGAAATTCTGCACGGCGATCGAGCGGCCCGCGCCCATGAGGTTGTGGCCGCGGTGCTGCAGCAGCGCATTCATGGGCACCACCAGAAAACCGCCCAGGCCGCCCAGCAGGATCAGGAAGGGCGCGGCGACCCAGACATTGCCAATGAAATTCATTAGGATGACCAGCACGCCCATGGCAATGCCCAGCGGCATCACGGTCGCGGCCTGGTCCAGGCGCATGCGCATCGAGGCCAGTATCGCACCGACGGCCGTGCCGATGGCCACCACCCCCACCAGCGAAGAGGCCTGCGTGGTGCTGTAGCCCAGGGCGGCCGCACTCCAGGCCAGGACGATATAGCGCAGGTTGCCCGACACGCCCCAGAACAGGGTGGTGGTGGCCAGCGAGATCTGGCCCAGCTTGTCGCGCCACAGCGCCGCGTTGCAGTTCCAGAAGTCGGGCAGCAACTCCAGCTTGTTGCGCGGCATGGGGCGCATTTCGACGCCGGTGTCGGGGATGCGCGTGTTGAACCAGGCGGCAATGCTGTACAGCAGGATCAGCACGGCAATGGCAGCTTCGGGGGGAGTGTCGACGCCGGTGTTGATGAGGGGGAAGTCAAACGACAGCAGCAGATGGGACACCGAATGGCCCACCAGCTGCCCGCCGAGCAGCACGCCCAGGATGATCGATGAGATGGTCAGGCCTTCAATCCAGCCATTGGCCTTGACCAGCTGCGAGGCCGGCAGCAACTCGGTCAGGATGCCGTATTTGGCGGGCGAGTAGGCGGCAGCGCCGAGCCCGACGATCGCATAGGCCAGCAGGGGGTGCGAGCCAAACAGCATCATCAGGCAGCCAATCACCTTGATGCCATTGCTCACAAACATCACCTGGCCCTTGGGCCGCGCGTCGGCGAAAGCCCCGACAAACGGCGCCAGCACCACGTAAAACAGCGCGAACATGGGAACCAGCGCCGCGGGCTGCCACTTGGGCGCCCCGCTGGTTTTCAGCAGTTCCACGGCGGCTACAAACAGCGCGTTATCAGCCAGCGAGCTGAAAAACTGGGCTGCCATGATGGTGTAAAAACCGCGCTTCATTAAATTATGTTGGTCACTGCCTGAATTGCATCAGCCCGGCTGATACCGCAAGATAAGGGTGAATGTCTCCGAATGATTCCGGTTTATAGCATGGGGGCTGGTGTCAGAATCCGGAAAGACCTTGAAGAGGCACATTAACCGCGGCGGCCCGCGCCGCCTTTGTCCACTAAGTCACGCTATTTCACCTTCTACCAATTTGCGCCATGCCGCGTCCCATTCTTGCCACCATCCACCGCCCGGCGCTCGCCCACAACCTGGCGCGCGTGCGCGACGCCGCGCCTGACGCGCGGGTCTGGGCGGTCGTCAAGGCCAATGCCTACGGCCACGGCATCGAGCACGCCTTTGACGCGCTGCGCAGCGCCGACGGTTTCGCCCTGCTCGACCTGGCGGAGGCGCGGCGCCTGCGCGCGCTCGATTGGCGCGGCCCCATCCTGCTGCTGGAAGGCTGCTTCGAGGCGCGCGACCTGGAGCTGTGCTCCCGCCTGGGCTTGTGGCACGTCATCCATTGCCAGGAGCAGATCGACATGCTGGCCGCGCACAAGACCCAGATTCCACACCGCGTGTTCCTGAAAATGAATTCCGGCATGAACCGCCTGGGTTTCAGGCCCGAGCGCTTTCGCGCCGCGTGGACGCGTCTCAATGCGCTGCCGCAGGTGGACGAGATTTCACTGATGACGCATTTTTCGGATGCCGACGGCCCGAAAGGCATCGCGGCGCAGCTCCGGGCATTTGATGCCATCACCCATGACCTGCCTGGCGAGCGCTCGCTGAGCAACAGCGCGGGCGTGTTGCGCCATGGCGATCAACTGGCGGCCCGCTCCGACTGGGTGCGGCCTGGCATCGCCGTCTACGGCAGTGCCCCCGACTTCCCCGAGCACAGCGCCGCCGAGTGGGGGCTGCAGCCGACCATGTCGCTGTCGTCCCGCATCATCGGCGTGCAAGACCTGGTGGCTGGCGACACGGTGGGCTATGGCTCCAGTTTCACCGCCGACGGCCCGCTGCGCATCGGCGTGGTCGCCTGCGGTTATGCCGACGGCTACCCGCGCCACTGCAGCACGGGCACGCCGGTACTGGTGAACGGCGTGCGCACCCGCATGGTCGGGCGCGTCAGCATGGACATGATCACGGTCGACCTGACGCCGGTACCCGACGCCGGGATGGGGGCGGAGGTGACCTTGTGGGGCCGGTCTTCGGGCGGCGCCGTGCAGCCCATTGACGAAGTGGCACAAGCCGCCGGAACCGTGGGGTATGAGCTGATGTGCGCGGTGGCGCCGCGCGTTCCGGTGGTGACGGAGTGAATGTCTTTGGCTGGAATGTGCGCCTGGCATTCATCTGGGAGTGTCAGATTCACCTGCGATGGTCTCAATGCACATCTTGTGGATATCCTGTGCGATTGATAGGGATTGGCAGCCAAAATATGTGAGTAACTTTGGAATAGCATCGGGATAACTTTTGACGACGATAGTTTTGTCCACGCATCTGGACCTGGTTCAGCTCCTCATGGTTTGGCGGGAGCTCCCATTTGCCATTTGAATTCCTGGTTCGATTTCCCCAACAACAATCAACTCCTGGAGCATTTTTAATGCCGTCCCAAGTCACCGTCCGCCCTATCGCTGCCGCGGACTTCGAGGCCTGGCTTCCCCTCTGGGCGGGTTACAACAAGTTCTATGGACGCTCAGGCCCCACCGCGCTCGCGGACGACATCACGCGCATGACCTGGTCGCGTTTCTTCGATGCGTATGAGCCGGTGCATGCGCTGGTCGCCGAGTCCGACGGCGAGTTGGTGGGGCTGGTGCATTACCTTTTTCATCGCAGCACGACCCGCATTGCGCCCACCTGCTATCTGCAGGATCTGTTCACCACCGAATCCGTCCGTGGCAAGGGTGTCGGCAGGGCGCTGATCGAAGCCGTCTATGCGCGGGTGAAAGAGGCCGGCTCATCCCGTGTGTACTGGCAAACACACGAGACCAACACGACGGCGATGGCGCTCTATGACAAGGTGGCCGAGCGCTCGGGTTTCCTCATCTACGGAAAAGCGCTGTAGCGCGCCAGGGCTTCAGTTCACTGCGGTGCGATCTTCGCGCCGGTGAGCTTCTCCTGCGCCGTCACCAGGGCCGGGACGAACTTCTTGCCCTGGCCCAGGGCGCTGGCGGTGGCCAGGCTCTGGTGCACGGCCTCGCCGACGAGCGAAGGCACATTCACCATTTCGGCCAGGTGGGTGTAGTAGCGCAAGTCCTTGCGCGCATTGTCCAGTTCGAACTTCAGGCCGGTGAAGTCACCATTCAAGGTCTTGGCCATGGCCTGGAACAGGCCCGAGTTCACCGCGCCCGCCGAGACCACGTCGACCAGCTTTTGCGGGTTGATTCCGGCCAGTGCGCCCACGGCAAAGGCTTCGGCCGTGGCCGTGCAAATGGCTTGCCCGATGAAGTTGTTGAGCAGCTTGATGACGTGGCCGGCGCCGGGGCCGCCGACGTGAAAGATGTTTTCGCAATAGGCCGCCAGCACCGGACGGATTTTGTCGAACACGGCCTGCTCGGCGCCCACCATGGTGTTGAGCTTGCCCAGCTCGGCTTCCACCGGTGTGCGCGCCAGCGGGGCATCCACCAGGGTGGCGCCATGCTCCGCACACAGGGCGGCCAGGCGCCGCGTGGACTCCGGCTCGCTGGTCGACGTGTCGATCACGATCAGCCCGGCGCGCGCCCTGGTGAGCACGCCGTTGGGCCCGGACAGGGTCTGCTCAACCTGGGGAGAGCCGGTGACGCAGATGACCACCGCGTCGCAGTCGCCCAGCGCCGCGGGGCTGGCGACCTGTCTGGCGCCGTCGGCCAGCAGGTCGGCCACGCGCTCGGTGTTGCGGTGCACGGTCAGGCTGAGGTCAAAACCCTTGGCCTGCAGGTTGCGCGCAATGCCGTGGCCCATCAGGCCCGAAGCGCCGATCATTCCAATGTGTTTCATGCTTGTCTCCTGTGAAAATTCAATGAACGGGAAGGGTTTTGAGTGCGCACTGTACTCCGGCCAATCAGCAAGGTGGCTTTGGGCACGTGCACGCACGCGCAGGCTCAGCGCTTGCGCAGTCCCAGCACCATCACCGCCCCGACGACCAGCAGCGCCCCCGCCACCTGCACGGGCGCAATGGCCTGGCCCAGAATCAGCCAGGCCAGTACCAGCGCGCAGACGGGTTCGACATTCATGATGGCCGAGTTGCCGACAACGCCAAGCCTGGGCAGCACGGTGAACATGATGGTGAAGGCCGTGCCGTAGAGGCCCGTGAGCGCCGCCAGACCGCCCCAGCCTGCCGGGTGCTGGGGCAGATGAAACCCGCCCTGGCTCGCCACCGCGCTCAAGGCCACCAGCCCCGCGATGGACATCGTGGTGGCCGTGCGCACCCGGCTATCCACATCGGCCGCTTCATGCTGCGTAATCACCAGCGCCAGCCCGAAAGTGGCGGCTGCGCCGAGCGCAAAGGCGACGCCAGCGCCTATGCGTGCCCACTGGCCCGAAGCGTCCAGGCCCGATGCCGCGCCGAGCACATCCAGTGCCAGCGCCAGACCGAGCAGGATGACCGGCATGGCCACCAGCAAGGCGCGCTCGGGCGCCTCCCGGTACACCAGCCAGGCCCACAGCGCCGTCCAGATCGGGTAGGTATTGAACGCCAGCAGGGCCAGCGCCACCGGCAGCCGGGCGACCGATGAGTACAGGCACAGGCTCTGGACGCCGATCAGCAGGCCGATCAGCGGCAGCATCCGCTTGTGGCGCGTGCTGAACTTCACCTGCACGCGCTGCGCCACCAGGATGGCGGCAATCACGCAGGCGGTGATGACGCTGCGAAACACCACCGCGGTGGCCACGTCCACGCCGTGGTTGAAGGCAATGCGCGCCGCCACATGGTTGGCGCCCATCATGAGCGCGATCAGCAGCAGCGTGGCAAAAGCAGTTCCGCTGATGGCTGTGCGGCCGGGGCTGGGCATCAATAAAGCCCGTGCACCCGGGCATGCAGCCGCGCCAGGCCGAGCAGCGCGTCCGTGAAGGGCGTGGGCACCTTGGTCAACCCGCCCAACTCCCTGACCACGGTGACCAGCGCATCCAGCTCGACCGCCTTGCCGGCCTCCACGTCCTGCAGCATGGACGTCTTGAAGGCGCCCAGCTTGAGCGTCACGGCATGGCGGTCTTCGGGGCGCTGGTCGATGTGTATGCCGATGCGCGCGCCGATGTCCCTGGCTTCCAGCATCACGCTGGAAACGAAACCGCGCACCAACTCATCGTCCATGATGCGGTCGGTGGTGGCGCCGGTCAGCGCGCTGATCGGGTTGACCGTCATGTTGCCCCACAGCTTGAACCAGATGTCTTTCTGGATCTGGTCGGACACCGGGGCCTCGAAGCCGGCCTTTTCCAGCAGTGCCGCCAGCTGCCGCACCCGGGCCGTCTTTTCGCCCGCGGGCTCGCCCACGATGAGCTTGTTGCCGAAGTGATGGCGCACCAGACCCGGTTCGTCCAGGGAGCAGCTGGCATGCACCACGCAGCCCACGATATGCCGTGCGGGAATGGCCTCGGCCAGCGCGCCGTCCGGGTCGACGGAGGTCAGGCGCGTGCCTGCCAGCGCACCGCCAAACCCCTGCAAAAACCACCACGGCACGCCGTTCATCGCGGTCAGGACCATGGTGTCCGGGCCGATCAGCGGCGCGATATGGCGCACGACCTCCGGCAGTGACGGCGCCTTGACGGCCAACACCACCAGGTCCTGCACACCGAGGTCGGCCGGCAAGGCACTGGAGGCCACGGCCTGCGAACTCACGCGCCCGCCCTGGTGCAGGCGCAGGCCATGCAGCTGCAGGGCATCGAGCGTGGCACCGCGGGCCACCACACTCACGCTGCAGCCGGCGCGCGCCAACCCACTGCCAATCCAGCCACCAATGGCGCCCGCGCCGTAAATGCAGACTTTCATGCTGGGGTCCGTCAAGTTGTTAAGGGAAATTGGTCCCAAGGGAAATGAGCCCCTCGGGGGCAGGGAGTTACACGCAGTGGGGAGCGTGGGGTCCAAGACTATTCCAGCAGGGGCCGCGGAACCGGCTTCGCCGGGCCGCAGGCGCAGCGGCCCCCTCGGGGGGCAGGGAGCTACACGCAGTGAGCGACCGTGGGGGCCACATTCTCTAGCCTTCCGGCGTGAACCCAACGGCTTTCACCAGCGGGCCCCAGAGTTCGGTGTCGGCTTTCAGCATCGCGGCCAGCTGGGCGGGCGATGTGGGCATGACTTCCAGGTAAGACACCGCCAGGCCGTCAATCACGTCCTGCGATGCCAGCGCCGCACGGATGGCGCTATTCAAGCGCTGCACCACGTCCTGCGGTGCCTTGGCGGGCAGGAAGAAGCCAAACCATTCGGTGAACGCCATGTCCTTGAAGCCCTGCTCGAGCAGCGTCGGCGTATTCGGCGTGAACTTGCCCCGCCTGGGGCCGCTGGTGGACAGCAGGCGGCATTTGCCGGCGGCTACATGCTGGGTGAACTCGCCGGTCGGGCCGGACACGGCGGCGATCTGCCCGCCTATCATGTCCAGCACCGCAGGCTGGGTGCCGCGAAACGCCACATGGCGCAAATCGACGTTCGCCGCTCGGCCCAGCAGGGCGCCGATGAAGTGTGGCGACGAGCCGGCGGCGGGTGAGCCGAAATTGGCCAGGGTCGGGTTGGCCTTGCACCAGGCCAGGAACTCGGGCACGGTCTTCACGCTGGCCGGCACCATGGGGCCGACGGCAAAGCCGTAGTCGAACACGGCGGCGGCCGAAACCGGCGTGAGGTCGGCTACCGGGTCGTAGGGCAGCTTTTTGTAGGTGTGCGGGTAAATGCCCAGCATGGACATCGGCGTCAGCAACATGGTGGCGCCGTCAGGCGCGGCGTTTTTGACAAACTGCACGGCGATCTGGCCGCCGGCGCCGGTCTTGTTTTCCACCACTGCGCTTTTGGCATAGCCGGGGTGCAGCTTGTCGGCCACGCGGCGCGACACGATGTCGGCGGTGCCGCCGGGCGCAAAACCGGCGATGACTTTGGCGTTGTCAATGGCCTGGGCCCAGGCCTGCTGGCCGATGCCGGCGAGCAAGGCGGCGGCGCTGGAAGACTGGATGAGCTGGCGGCGTGAGATGTTCATGGTGTGTCCTCGAAAAGTCGATGTAATCGTTGGTGAACCCGCAGATATTGTCCATGGCAAGCGGGCAGGTTGTTCGGATGTTGTTCAGCCCTGGGCAGTATTCAGGTGCGCGGCCAGGTTGTTGCGCTTGCCTTCGTACGCCGGCGCGCCTTCGTCGATATGCAGCGTGAGGCCGATGGCGTGCCCGGCAAACACCGTTTCCAGGTGGGCGCTGGCACTTGCCAGCACCGCATCGCCGGCGCGCTTTTTCAGCGCCTCGCTGCGGCCCGGCATGATGCGCAGGCTGAGGTAAACAAAGGCCCGGTCGGGCTGGCCGTCGGCCACGGCAAAGTACGGTGCCGGCCACGCCATCACGCGCGTGCCGGCGACCGGGAACAGCGGCGCCACTCCGTCTTCTCCGCGCAGTGCCACCAGCGTGGCAGCCAGGGTTTTGCACAGGGCGTTCATGTCGGTGACGCTGTCGAGGTTGGCGGTGTATTGAATGTTCAGGTGAGGCATGGGGATCCGGAGGGGGAACAAGCCGAAGAAGCCAGGAAGCCGAATAAGCCGGCCGGGTCAGTGATTATTCACCTGCCCGCAAAAACAGGTGGCGCGCCCTCATCGTCAAAGCGACGATACTGGTTGTTTGTACAGTAATATTCGCCCATGGCCAAAGAAAAAACGATTTACACCTGCACGGAATGCGGCGGTACCAGCCCCAAGTGGCTGGGCAAGTGCCCGCACTGCACTGCCTGGAACACGCTGATCGAGTCGGTCGCCGAATACAGCTCACCTGTCAAAAACCGTTTTGCATCCCTGGCCAAGGCCTCCGAGGTGACCACCCTCTCCGACATTGAAGCCACCGACATGGCGCGCACACCCACGGGCCATGAGGAGCTGGACCGGGTGCTGGGCGGCGGCATTGTGGACGGTGGTGTGGTGCTGATCGGCGGCGACCCCGGCATTGGCAAGTCCACGTTGCTGCTGCAGGCGCTGGACTCCCTGCAACGTGCCGGCCTGAACACGCTGTATGTGACGGGCGAGGAAAGCGGGGCGCAGGTTGCGCTGCGCTCGCGCCGGCTGGGGCTGGATGGCTCGCAGGTCAAGGTGCTGGCTGAAATCCAGCTGGAGAAAATCCTCGCCACGCTGGAGGCAACCCGGCCGGCGATTGCCGTCATTGACTCAATCCAGACGGTGTACTCCGACCAGCTCACCTCGGCACCCGGCTCGGTGGCGCAGGTGCGTGAATGCGCGGCGCATTTGACGCGCGCGGCCAAGTCCAGCGGCGTGTGCATCGTGCTGGTCGGCCATGTCACCAAAGAGGGCGCGCTGGCCGGCCCGCGCGTGCTGGAGCACATGGTCGACACGGTGCTGTACTTCGAAGGCGACACGCATTCGAGCTTTCGCCTGGTGCGCGCCATCAAGAACCGCTTCGGCGCGGTCAATGAAATCGGCGTGTTTGCGATGACGGAGAAAGGCCTCAAGGGGGTGACCAACCCGAGCGCGATTTTTCTGTCCCAGCACAGCGAGCCGGTGCCCGGCAGCTGCGTGCTGGTCACGCTGGAAGGCACACGCCCGATGCTGGTCGAGATCCAGGCGCTGGTCGACAACGGCGGCCCCAGCCCGCGCCGGCTCAGTGTGGGCCTGGACCGTGACCGGCTGGCCATGCTGCTGGCCGTGCTGCATCGCCACGCCGGCGTGGCCTGCATGGATCAGGACGTGTTTGTGAACGCCGTGGGCGGCGTGCGCATCAGCGAGCCGGCCGCCGACCTGAGCGTGATGCTGGCCATCACCTCCAGCCTGCGCGGCAAACCGCTGCCCAAGGGCTTCATCGCCTTTGGCGAGGTGGGGCTGGCCGGCGAGGTGCGCCCCGCGCCGCGCGGCCAGGAGCGCCTGAAGGAAGCAGCCAAGCTGGGGTTTAGCGTGGCGGTGGTGCCCAAGGCCAATGCGCCGAAAAAGCCGATCGAAGGGCTGACCATCCATGCCGTGGAGCGTGTGGAGCAGGCCATGGAAGTGGTGCGCAGTCTGGCAGTTTGAACTGAAAGCCGATTGGTCCTAAAGTCATGCCTATGACCATCACAAGCATCACAAGCATCACAAGCATCACAAGCCATCTCAGGCCACTCCATGAAAATTGCGATCATCTCGGACATCCATGGCAATCTGCCGGCCCTGCAGGCGGTGCTGGCCGACATTGCGCGTGTGGGCGTGGACCAGACGGTGAACCTGGGCGATATCCTGAGCGGCCCGCTGCAGGTCGCCGAAACGGCCGACCTGCTGATGGCCCGGAACTTCCCGACCATCCGGGGCAACCACGAGCGGCAGCTGCTGGCTGTGCTCGGTCAGCCCGCCGGGCAGATCGATCCGCTCGACAGCGACGGTTACGCCGCCACCCAGGTGTCGCCGGCCCACGCGGCGTGGATCAACGCGCTGCCCGTCTCGATGGCGCTGGACAGCGATGTGTGGCTGTGCCACGGCACACCCGGCAGCGACCTGCAGTACTGGCTGGAGACGGTGGTGCCCGGCTTTGAGCAAGGCCAGGGTCCGGGGGTGCGCGCGGCTACCCCCGAGGAAGTGGCCGAGCGCCTGGGCGGCGTCGCTTTCCCGGTGGTGCTGTGCGGCCACACGCATGTGCCGCGCCTTGTCCAGTGCGGCGACACGCTGGTCGTGAACCCGGGCAGCGTGGGCCTGCCGGCCTATGACGACAACCATCCCTACCCGCACGTCGTTGAAAACGGCGCCCCGCACGCGCGTTACGCCGTGCTGGAAAAATCCCGCCAGGGCTGGCAGGTTGAGTTGCGCGCCGTGCCGTACGACCATCTGGCGCAGGCCCGGGTCGCCGCCCATCATCAGCGCCCCGACTGGGCCCATGCGCTGGCGACGGGCTTCATGCCGCGCCCGGTCAGACCTGTGCCGCCCTGAAAATGGCAGCGGCTTGTCCCCGTGACGGCCGGGCCAGGGGCCTGGGATGCCTGGAAATCACGCCTGGAAGGCGTTCCGGGCGGCTACGCACTCCCCACAGCGCCTGTCCGGCTTGGCGGCTGCGAAAATAGCGCCATGAACTTCCAAAAAATTCTCGTTCCCGTGGCCGGCGTTGCCGTGGTGGTGCTGGCTTACCGGTTTTACGGCTGGATCGGCGTCGCGGCAGCTGCCACCGCGGTGGTGATGTGGGTGCTGCTGCACTTCACCCGGATGATGCAGGTCCTCAAGCGCGCCGCCAACCGGCCCATTGGCCACGTCGAGAGCGCCGTCATGCTCAATGCCAAGCTCAGGCCGGGCATGACGCTGCTGCATGTGATTGCCATGACCCGGTCTTTGGGTGAGCTCAAATCGGCCAAGGGCGAGCAGCCCGAAGTGTTCCGCTGGACGGATGGCTCCGAGTCGCATGTCACCGCGACCTTTGTGGCGGGCAAGCTGGCGCACCATGAGCTTTTCAGACCCGAGGTACCCGATTCCCGGCCGGCGCAGGACACCCCGCCGGTCGCCCCGTAAAATCAGCGTTTCGGTTGTAACCGCCTGTCCCGGCACGGGCCGGGCGGCTGCCCCGATTTTCCGCCCTCATTTCAAGACACTTACCACACAGGATCAGCACCATGTCCCCAGTAGTACCCTCCATGGCAGACCGCGACGGCAAAATCTGGATGGACGGCCAGATGGTCGACTGGCGCGACGCCAAAATCCATGTGCTGAGCCATACCCTGCATTACGGCTGCGGCGCTTTTGAAGGCGTGCGCGCCTACAACACCGCCGACGGCACGGCCATCTTCCGGCTGGAAGAGCACACCGAACGCCTTTTCAACAGCGCCAAGATCCTGCGCATGAAGATTCCCTTCAGCAAGGAAGAGGTCAATGAGGCGCAAAAGGCCGTGGTGCGCGACAACAAGCTCGAAAGCTGCTACCTGCGCCCGCTGACCTGGATCGGCTCGCAGAAGCTGGGCGTGTCGCCCAAGGGCAACCAGATCCACCTGATGGTCGCCGCCTGGGCCTGGGGCGCCTACCTGGGCGAAGAGGGCATGAAGCGCGGCATCCGCGTCAAGACCTCCAGCTACACGCGCCACCACGTCAACATCACCATGACCCAGGCCAAGGCAGTCAGCAACTACACCAACTCGATCCTGGCCAACATGGAAGCGCTGGACGACGGCTACGACGAAGCGCTGCTGCTCGACGCCTCGGGCTTTGTCAGCGAAGGCGCGGGCGAAAACATTTTTGTCATCAAGGGCGGCGTGGTTTATACGCCCGATTTGTCGGCCGGCGCCCTCAACGGCATCACGCGCAACACCGTGCTGCACATCTGCAAGGACCTGGGCCTGGAACTGGTGCAAAAGCGCATCACGCGCGACGAGGTCTACATCAGCGACGAAGCCTTCTTCACCGGCACTGCCGCTGAAGTCACGCCCATCCGCGAACTGGACCGCATTGAAATCGGCGCCGGCTCACGCGGGCCGATCACCGAGAAAATCCAGAGTGCCTTCTTTGACATCGTCAATGGCCGCAATCCGAAGTACGCCCACTGGCTGGCCAAGGTCTGAAGCGCTTACCGATTACTGAAAACCCGAACATGAGCACCCCCACGACGACCACCCATTCCTCCCCTGTGGAGTTGCTGGCTTCCGACCTGAACGCCCAAGGCGGTGTCTACTGCCCCAGCCCCAAGGCCGACATGAAAATCTGGAACAGCCACCCCAAGGTCTACCTGGATGTGGCGCGCACCGGCCAGGCCAAGTGCCCCTACTGCGGCACCGTCTACCAGCTCAAAGCCGGCGAACACTTTGGTGGTGGACATTAGGCCCCCACGCTTTTCACTGCGTGTAATGCGCTGCCCCCCGGGGGGGCTGGCCTTGCTTGGGGCGGCCCTGCGCTGCGGCCGATGACAGCGAAGTCGGAAACGGCCAATTCGCTTGTCATTGCGCCGCAATGGATAGGCGACGCGGTGATGACCGAGCCCTTGCTGCGCCGGCTGCATGCACGGGGTGAGCGCATCACGGTCGGGGCCTTGCCCTGGGTGGCGCCGGTGTACCGGGCCATGCCGCAGGTGGCGGAAGTCATCGAGTTTCCGTTTGCCCATGGCGGCCTGCAGTTCAAGGCCCGCCGCGCCATTGCCAAGCGTATCGAAGGCCAGTTTGACGCGGCGTATGTGTTGCCCAATTCACTGAAGAGTGCGCTGTTGCCCTTTCTGGCCAGCATTCCGAAGCGCGTGGGTTACCTCGGTGAGGCACGCGTCGGCCTGCTGACCCATCGCCTGAAAAATCCAAAGAACAAACCGCCCATGGTGGCGTTTTACTCAGCCCTGAGCGGCGAGCAGGACGTGGCCGGGGACCGGCCGCAGCTGCAGATGAATGCGGCCGATGTGGACCGCGCATTGGCAGAGCTCGGGCTGGCGCGTGGCGCTTACTACGTGTTTGCGCCGGGGGCCGAGTACGGCCCGGCCAAGCGCTGGCCGGCGCGTCATTTTTCGGAGCTGGCGGCGAAGCTGGACCGGCCGGTCGTGTTGCTCGGCTCCGGCAAGGAGGCCGGGCTGTGCGACGAGATTGCGGCGCCGGTGAATGCGGCGCAGGCCGGCAAGTGTCTCAACTTTGCCGGCCGGACCTCGCTGCTCCAGGCACTGTGCCTGATCGCCGCCAGCAAAAGCACCGTCAGCAACGACTCCGGTCTGATGCATGTTGCGGCCGCGCTGGGCGTGCCCCAGGTGGCGATTTTTGGCTCATCAAGCCCGCTGCACACGCCGCCGCTCAGCGACAAGGCCACCGTGCTCTGGCTGAAAGCCGACCCGGCCTACCAGCCGCCGCTGGACTGCGCCCCCTGCTTTGCGCGCGAGTGCCCGCTCGGCCACATGCGTTGCCTCAACGACATCTCTGCGGGCCGCGTGCTGCAGGTGTTGGCGCAGGGTTCCGCTGTCACCGATATCACGGCGGGAACGCCGCCAGCGCGCTAAAGCCCGGCACGCCTTGCGTCGGCGTGCGCGCGACGTTCATGACCCAGCAGACGGTCACGAAGTAACCCACCAGGCTGACCAGCTCCACCACGCCCTGCTCGCCAAACAATGCCAGCGCTTCGGCATAGGTCGCGTCGCTGGCGCCGTGGTGCTGCAACACCTCCTGCGTGATCTCGACCGCCGCCAGTTCGTCGGCGGGCAAACCGCGCGGGTGTTTGCCGGCAGCGATCGATTCGAGCGTGGCCGCGGCTACCCCGGCTTGCAAGGCCAGCGGGGTATGCATCAGCCACTCGAACTGGTTGGAGACCGTGCGCGCCACCACACACATGGCCAGCTCGCGAATGCGCACCTCGAGCACGCTCTCAAAACGCAGGTACTCGCCCACTTTGCCAAGCCGGCCCATCAGTTCCGGGCTGCGCAGCAGCGGGATGAAGGGGCCGAAGACCGCCTTGCGCGGCCCGGCAATCAGGGCGTCGGCGGCGGCCTGCTGCGCTGGCGTCATGTCAGCGCGCGCCGTCAGCGGCAGCCGGTCCTGCGGCTGAGGTGAAAAACCTTGTGGCACGGCAAATGTCTGGCCAGCTTGCTTGTCTTTAGTGTCCATGGGTGAAGTCCTTGGGTTGGTGAACTGGTGGCTCGGGCCGCAGCAGCCATAAGGCACTTGCGACCAGCACCAAAGTGGCGACGACCAGCGCGACGCGAATGCCGTCCATGGCCCCCGCAAAGCCCAGGCCCAGCAGGGCCGAGGCGATGGGCCCGGCAATCTGGCCGACGGCAAAAGCCGCCGTCATTTGCCCGAGCAGCCTGGTGGCCTGCGCGCCAGCGCGCGCCCTGGCTTCCTGCAGGCCGGCCATGGTGACGACCATGAAGGTGCCACCCACCAGGGTGGCCGATATCAGCACCGTGGCAGCCGACGGCCACAAGGCCGGCAGGGCCGTGCCTGCCGCCATCAGGAACTGGCTGGCCACCCAAAGCTGGATGCGCGACGTGCGGGAAAAATGGCGGCTCGCCAGCCAGGTGGAGGCCGCCGCCGCCAGCCCGAACACCGGCCAGGCCCAGCCGAAAAACGCCGGGTTGTCCAGCACGGCGCGCGCCATGGCGGGCAAGAAAGTGGCCGGCAAAATGTAGCCAAACCCAAAGCAGCCATAGGCGATGACGAGCCGGTACTGCGCCAGAGGTGAAGGAGCGGCTGAGGCACCGGATGCAGCCACCGGTGCGGCGGCACGCTCTTTGGCGTCGGGCGCGGGAACCAGCAGCAGTACGGCCACACCCAGCAGCGCGGCCAGCGCTCCCAGGTGCCACCAGAGCGTCGGGGCGGACAGTTGCAGCCCGGCACCCAGCAGGCAATAGATGCCGGCCAGGCTGATGCCCGTGCCGACGCCGGCGTAAAGCACGCCGCCGAGCGCCGGACGGCCGCTTCGCGCCAGCTCGGCGAGGCACCAGGCACTGGTGCCGACCAGCACCCAGGCGCTCAGCACGCCGGCCCCAAAACGCAGCGCGAACCACCAGGCCATCTGGTCGGTCCAGCTCATCGCCACCGTGAGCAGGGCGATCAGCGGCACACTCGCACGGATCAGCGTTTTGGGGTTCAGCCCCAGCCGCGCCACTGTACTGGCGCCGGCGAAATAACCCAGGTAGTTGGCGCTGGCCAGCCAGGCACCGCCCGTGAGGTCCAGCTGGTGGGCGGCCTGCATCAGTGGCAGCAGCGGCGTAAAGGCAAAACGCCCGATGCCCATGGCAATCACCAGCGCCACAAACCCCGCCAGGCAGGCCCGGCCGGCGCTCATGGAGGAAGTGGCAACGTTGGTGGCAAGGGCTTGCGGGGCTGGCATGGGCCCATTAGAGCGAGCCACGTTAAAGTTGGCAAATGAATAATTATGAATTTTCATTCTGTTTATGAGAATGCTTGACCTGGACTCGCTGGAGATTTTTCGGGCGGTCGTGAGCGAAGGCGGCATCATCCGCGCCGCGCGCAAGCTCCACCGGGTGCAGTCGAACGTGACGACGCGTGTGCGCCAGCTGGAAGAGCGTCTGGGCGTCGCGCTGTTTCGCCGGCAGGGCCGCTCGCTTGTGCTGTCGCCCGAAGGGCAGTTGCTGGTGCAGTACGCCGACCGCCTGTTCCGCCTGGCCGATGAAGCGCAAAGCGCCTTGCAGGCCGGGCAACCGCGCGGCGTTTTCCGCCTGGGTTCCCTCGAAAGCACGGCCGGCAGCCGTTTGCCCGCCGTTCTTTCGCGTTACCACCTGGCGTTTCCGGCGGTGACGGTGGAGCTCGTGACCGGCACCACGGCGGCGCTGGTGCACAAGGTGGTGAACTACGAGCTTGAAGCGGCGTTTGTTTCCGAACCCTTCACGGCGCCTGAACTCAGTTCGCGGCCACTTTTCAATGAAGAGTTGGTGCTGATCACCACGCACGGCCACCCAAAAATCGCCAAACCGGCGGAATTGCACGGCGCCACGCTGATTGCCTTTGCCAGAGGCTGCTCCTACAGAAAGTGCCTCGAAGACTGGCTGGGGCGAGCCCGCGTGATGCCGGGCCGGGTGCTCGAGTTTGCCTCTTACCAGGCGATGATTGCCTGCGTCTCGGCTGGCACGGGCGTGGCCATCGTGCCGCGCTCCCTGCTGGCCGCGCTCAAGGCCACCGACGACGTGCAGATGCATGAGTTGCCGCTGCGACTCAAGCGCAACCGTACCCATCTGGTCTGGCGCGGCGTGCCCTCCGTGGCGCTGGCCGGGCTGATGGATTTGCCGATGGCCTAGGGGTTGATGTGCAATGGCTTGTTTCCGCGGAGTCGGGAGGCTGGGGACTTCTATCTCAGGGCCGAATGGGGCCGCGATCACGGCCGATCAGATGCTGCAAAAATTACAGCAACCCAAGCCCTGATTTATTGGGATAGACGCTGTTTCTCTTCAAAAACTTCAACGGCATCGGCGCTCATGCGGGCAATCACCTCGGCGGCCGGCGCCAGGTTGCCAATCAGGCCGACGGCCTCACCCACGGTGGCCTGAGCCCGGGAAAAGTCGCCGGCCCTGACACCTTCGTCATAGTCGGCGCGGGCGGCGGCAGGGTCTGCCCGCAGGACGTCCAGGCGGGTTTCCCACTGGCGATGCAGGTCGTTGCGGATGGCGCGGAAATCGTAGGGCTCGGGCCAGTTCTTGCGCCGCAGGATGTCGAACACGCTGCTGCGGGCCGTGCCATCGCCGGTGGTGGCCAGTGCCAGGCCTTTCGCCCCCTGGGCGGCCAGGCTTTCGGCGGTGGCCCACAACCGCGAGCCCACCAGCGCGCCGTCGGCGCCCAGCACCAGCGCCGCGGCCAGCGTGCGCCCGTCGGCAATGCCGCCGGCGGCCAGCAGCAGTGTGTCGGGCGCATGGACGGTCAACCAGTCCGCCAGTTCGGGCACAAAGGTGATGGTGGAGCGGTTGTTGAGGGCATTCATGCCGTGGCCACCGGCCTCGCCGCCCTGGGCGACGATGATCCGCGCGCCGGCTTCGAGCGCCTGAGGAACCTGATCCATGCGCTGCACCTGGCAGATCAGGGCCGCGCCGGTGGCGGCGATGCGGGCCGCATAGGGCCGCGGGTCGCCAAACGACAGCATGATGGCGTGCGGTTTGTCGGCGGCCGGATGCGCCAGCACCCAGTCGAGCGCGCTGGCGTCCTCGTCAAGCTTCCACGTGTTAAAGCCGCAGCCGAGGCGGGCCCGGTCGCCGCTGGCGCTGGTGCCTTCCAGCGCCAGTGTGTACTGCGCCTGCGTCCAGGCCAGATCGCCATAACCGCCGCCGACCAGCCCGAGCGTGCCGGCCCTGGCGCAAGCCGCAGCCAGCGCACCTCCCGAGGCCAGCGCCATCGGCGCCAGCACCAGTGGCGTCTGGAGGCCAAACTGGCGGGTCAGGCGGGTTTGCAGGCGGGGGTATTCGGAGATACCGGTGTTCATCTGTCCATTATGGGAACCCAGCCAAAAAAAAGCCACCTTTCGGTGGCTTTTTGAAGTCCTCCTGAGAGGAGGACGCCGTTGGGAGATCAGATGAATGGTTCGCCGACGTTTTGTTTTTTCTTCCCTGAATTCCCTGGAACTTCTTTGACTTCTATGTTGTGACAGCAACAGTGCAACTGTAGGCCAGGCCTTTTGGTATGACCATCCCCTAAACAGAGGAGAAAAGAGTAGAAAACAGACTTTTTTTGAGCCGGTACCCCTGAATTTTTTGGACTGGCCTCAGAACCTCTGGCTGGCGGCGGGGAGTTCCACAATGAATGACGCGCCGCCGCCCGGACGGGCTTCGCAGCGCACGGTGCCGCCATGGCGCAGGCTGATGGATTTGACCAGGGCCAGCCCCAGGCCCACACCGCCCTCGCGCTCGCTGGCGCCGGGCAGTCGGTAAAACGGCTCAAAAATGCGTTCGCGCTGGCCGGCAGGCACGCCCGGCCCCCGATCGTGCACCCGGACGACGGCCAGTTGCCGGATACCGACGCGAATTTGCGCCAGCTCCAGGCTGATGTCGCCATTGCTGTAACGCCTGGCGTTTTCCAGCAGGTTGCGGATCAGCCGGCGCAGCAGCCGTGGCGAGCCCTGCACCGTCAGGCTGTGGCCGGAGGGCGCAATGCCCAGGCCGGTGCCCAGTTCGGCCTGCAGCTCGGCATTGACACGCGAGCACTCCTCGGCGGCCAGCCCGGTCAGGTCCACGGTTTCAAAAGGCTCGGCATCGGCCTGCTTGGCATCCAGCCGGCTGGCCAGCAGGATCTCGTCGATCAGCTGGTCGAGCTCGTTGATGCTGCGCGAGATTTCCATGCGCTGGGGTGATGCGGCATCTGCGCCTATTAGTTCCAGTCCCATGCGGATGCGCGCTAATGGCGAGCGCAGCTCATGGGAGGCGTTGGCCAGCAGGGATTTGTGCGACTCCATCAGGGTTTCAATGCGTTCGGCCGCATGGTTGAAACGTTCGGCCAGGAAAGCGACCTCGTCACGCCCATCGGCATTGACACGTGCCGACAGGTCGCCGGCGCCCCAGCGCTCCACGCCGCGCTGCAGGGCTTCGAGCCGCAAGGTCAGCCGCCGCATCACCGGGTAGGCGCCCAGCGCCACGGCCAGGCCCACGAGGACCAGCATCCAGCCAAAACCGAAGCCAAACGGGGGACGCATCCACGGCGGGTTGCCGGGTGGCCGTTTGGGACGGGGCAGCAGCAGGTTCAGGCTCTGGCCGTCTTTGGTCACCACATCAAATTCGAGGTCGTCGCCGAGTTTTCGGTCCGGCCGGGTTTGCGCCGTGCCGATGACTTCGCCCGCTGCGTTGTGAACCAGCACCTCGCGTATGGGCAGCTGCGGCGGGTCGGCGCTCAGCCGCCAGGCCGCGCCCACCAGGAAGGTGAGCACCACCACGGTCGCCACCACGGCGAGCCAGATGCGCACATAGAGGTGGGAGGTAAAACGGGACCACATGCCGAAACTCCTATCAATCCAATTTTCGGGCGCATGGCGGCGTTGCCCGGTGCTCGGAATCCTCATGCACACGAGTGCATTCCGGTGTCCTGCGCGCCGTGCGCCTTGCCCTGCATCCCGAGAATTGAATTTCCAGAAGTTCCATAAAACGCCCTCCCGATCAATCCTACTGCTTGGCAAACACGTAGCCCACGCCGCGCACCGTGAGGATGCGCTTGGGGTCCTTGGGATCGGCCTCGATCGCGCTGCGGATGCGGCCCATGTGCACATCAATGGAGCGGTCAAATGCTTCCAGTTCGCGCCCGCGCACCGCTTCCATGATCTGGTCGCGGCTGAGCACCCGTCCGGCGCGCTCGGCCAGCGCCACCAGCAGGTCGAACTGGTAGGAGGTGAGCTCGCAGAGATTGCCGGAAATCGACACAGTGCGCGCGTCGCGATCGATTTCCAGAGAGCCGAAGCGCATCACCTTGTGGCCGCCGGCCGCAGCGGCGCCGGCGGCACCGGCCTCACCGCCGCGGCGCAGCACGGCGCGGATGCGTGCCAGCAGTTCGCGTGGCTCGAATGGCTTGGGCAGGTAATCGTCCGCGCCGATTTCCAGGCCGACGATGCGGTCCATCGGGTCGCCCTTGGCCGTGAGCATCAGCACGGCGGTGTGCGCCGACTCGCCGCCCTGGCTCTTGATGCGGCGGCAGACTTCCAGGCCGTCCATGTCGGGCAGCATGAGATCCAGGATGACCAAATCCGGGGGGCTGGCCTGCAGGGCGGCCAGGCCGCTGGCGCCATCGGCCGCATGGGTAAAGCCGTACCCGGACTGACGCAGGTATTCGCCCACCATGGCGGCCAGGCGGGAGTCGTCTTCGATCATCAGGAGTTGCTGCGTCATGGTCGGGTCCTCGGTTGCGGGGGTTTTCCCTTCGGGTGGATCACGGTGAAGCTGATGCTGCGCGCGGCGCAACAAGCCTGCTTGAAGCCATCGTAAAGTTACGGTAAACCGCGACGGCGTTCTGGCAGCATACCCTTTTGCTTCCTTTTTGCGCGGGGCCGCCGGCCGCAGGAATTGCTATGGAATCAGCAGCAATTCATGTGGATCTGGAGGTGGAAGCGGGAGTGGAAGGCGGGGTGGGGGTGGAGCTGGATGGGGCTGAGGGGGATTGCAGCCTTGAAGCCAGCGTAACCAGCAGCAGCACGGGCAAACCGAGCAAGGCGCTCGCCGTGAAAAAATGGCCATAGCCGAAGGCATCCACGTATTTGCCGGAATAGCCCGCCAGGAACTTGGGTAGCAGCAGCATCATCGAGCTGAACAGAGCGTATTGCGTGGCCGAATAGTTGACGTTGGTCAGGCTGGACAGGTAGGCAATGAAGGCGGCCGAGGCGATGCCGCTGGAGAGGTTGTCGGCTGAAATCACAAAAATCAGCGCATTGACGTCGTGCCCGCGCGTGCCCAGCCAGGCAAACAGCAGGTTGCTGCCCGCGCTGAGGATGGCGCCCAGCATCAGCACCCGCATCACGCCAACGCGCATGGACAGCGCGCCGCCGACAAAGGCGCCGGCCAGCGTCATGATGACGCCGTAGATCTTGGTGACGGCCGCTACCTCGTCCTTGGTGTAACCCATGTCTACATAAAACGGGTTGGCCATGATGCCCATGACGACGTCGCTGATGCGGTAAATGGCGATCAGTGCCAGGATGAGCGCGGCATGCTTGCCATAGCGGCGCAGAAAGTCGGCAAATGGCTCGATCAACACGCTTTTAAGCCATTCGGCAGCATTGCGCGAAGGTTTCAATACTTGCGCCACGGGTTCCGGTGACAGCAGCACGGTCGCCACGCCCAGCAGCATCGACGCGGCCATTGCCAGGTAGGCGGCCTGCCACGCGCCCTGCTGGTACACCGCGCCGCCCGCGACTTCTGCACGCGCGGCAATCCACAGCGCGCCGGCGCCTGCCCAGATCATCGCAATGCGGTAGCCGGTCTGGTAGGCGGCCGCCAGCGCGGCCTGGCGCGGCGTGTCGGCCGACTCAATGCGGTAGGCATCCAGCGCGATGTCCTGCGTGGCCGAGCCAAACGCCACGGCCAGCGCGCACCACACCACCGGCTCCAGCGCCAGCCGCGGGTCAGTCAGCGCCATGCCCACCAGCGCCGTGATGATGGTCGCCTGGGCCAGCAGCAACCAGCTGCGCCGTCGCCCCAGCAGGCGGGTCAGCAGCGGAATCGGCAGGCGGTCGACCAGCGGCGCCCACACCCATTTGAAACCGTAAGCCAGACCGACCCAGCTCAGGTAGCCAATGGTGGTGCGGTCAATGCCGGCCTCGCGCAGCCAGAAGCTCAGCGTGCCAAATACCAGCAGCAGCGGCAGCCCCGCCGAAAAGCCCAGCAGCAGCATGCGCAGCGTGGCGGCCTCGGTGTACACCAGCCAGACATCGCGCCACGGGGTCTTCTTCGGCTCGCCGACCGGAGGGGCGGCTGCCAGCACGGCGGAGGACAGCGGCAATTCGGAGGAAGCGGAGGAGGCGGGGGAGGGGGTTTTGTCTGACATGGGCATTTCAATTAGTGACTATTATTGACCCATGTGCTTTTTATGCGAGGCCAAACATGCCGCCTGGCCAGGCCGCCGGGCATTTCTGCTGGCCGCTGCGGGCGCGGCTGCTGCGGGGGGCGCGACCCCCTTGATCGCCCAGGTTGATGTGGGAGCGTCGTCGGGCCTGCGCAAGCTGGTGCCGGCCGACGAACTCGAGGGCGCCGCCACGCAGGAATATGCCAAGCTGATCGCCGATGCTCGCTCCAAAGGCGCCTTGGCGCCCGCCGATCATCCCCAGTTGCAGCGGCTGCGCGCCATTGCTGCGCGCCTGGTGCCGCATACCGCTCAGTGGAACGACCGTGCCAGGCAATGGCGCTGGGAAGTCAACCTGATTGGCAGCAAGCAGATCAACGCGTTTTGCATGCCAAGCGGCAAGATCGCTTTTTACACCGGAATTCTCGACCAGCTCAAGCTCACCGATGATGAAGTGGCCATGGTCATGGGCCACGAAATGGCGCATGCCCTGCGCGAGCATGCGCGCGCCCGCATCGCCAAAAGCCAGGGAACCGGCACCTTGCTGTCGCTGGGGGCGCAGTTGCTGGGTCTGGGTCAGCTCGGCGATGTGGCGGCCAGCATAGGCACGCAATTGCTCACGCTGCGTTTCAGCCGCGAAGACGAGACCGATGCCGACCTGGTGGGGCTGGAACTGGCCGCGCGCGGCGGCTACAACCCGCAGGCTGCGGTCAGCCTCTGGGAAAAAATGGGGCAGGCCGGCGGCGGGGCGAACGGGCCGAGCTTTTTGTCCACCCATCCTTCCGGCCCGGCGCGCATCCAGCAGCTTCAGGCCAATGTTCCCAAAGTCCAGGGCCTGTACCAGCGTGCCCGCAGTTAAGCCTGCAATCCGGGCGTTATCTGCCGGCCTGTGGCTGGCCGGCTTGTGCGGCGAAGACGCCATGCCTGGTGTTCCGGGCGCGGCCTTTGCCGCCACTCACCCGCCTTCGTCATTTTCAGTGAATGTGGTGCGTTCCTCATGAGTTCACCTTCGCCTCTGCCGCTGCGCCCCGATGCGCGTCCCGCCCGTGGCGGTCTGCCGACCATTTTCAGCCGGGCCTGGCGTGATTTTCGGCCTCCCCGCCCCGGCATCAGTCTGCGCGAGTGCCTGCGTCTGGTCATCGGCGCACTGGTCGGCATTTTCCTGACCGCACTGTTATGCCGGCTGGCCGGCAATACCTCGGCGCTGCCGTGGCTGGTGGCGCCGCTCGGGGCCAGTGCGGTGCTGGTATTTGCGATGCCGGCCGGCCCGATGGCGCAGCCCTGGGCGGTGGTGGGAGGCAACACCCTGTCGGCGCTGGTGGGCATTGCCGGCGTGCATGGCGTACATCTTCTGGGCTCACCCGAGCTGGCCGCAGCGCTGGCGGTGGCGAGTGCCATTGCCGTGATGCTTGCCCTGCGTTGCCTGCATCCACCGGGTGGAGCGACCGCGCTGATGATGGTGCTGGGCGGCATTGGCGATCCGTCCTTTGCCCTGTATCCCGTCCTGCTCAACTCCCTGCTGCTGGTGTTGGCGGGCATCGCCTACAACCATGCAACTGGCAGGCCCTATCCGCACAGGCAGCTCCCCCCTGCGGGGGCTTCGGGAGCGGCTGTGGACTCGGACCTGGATGCCGATCTGGACGCGGTGCTGGCACGCTACAACCAGGTGCTGGACGTCAGCCGGGACGATCTCAAGTCCTTGCTGGCCCAGACCCAGCTGCGCGCCTACGATCGCAAGCTGGCGGAATTGCGCTGTGCCGACATCATGTCGCGCGAACTGGTGACCGTGCAGTTTGGCACCCCTTTGCAGGAGGCCTGGGCGTTGCTGAGGAGCCGCCGCATCAAGGCGCTGCCTGTGGTGGACCGCGCCTCTCGCATCGCCGGCATCATCACGGTGGCCGACTTCATGCGGGCCGCCGAACTCGACATCTATGAGGGCTTCGAGGACAAGTTGCGGACGCTGGTTCGCACCACCCGCAGCGTTTACGCCAGCAAGCCGGAGGTAGTGGGCCAGATCATGACGCGCAATGTCAGGGTGGCCGGCGTGCAGCGCCGCCTGCTCGACCTGATACCGCTCTTCGGCAGCACCGGCCATCACCATATCCCGATCATTGGGGAGGGCGAGCGGCTGGTTGGCATGATCACGCAGTCTGACGTGGTCGCCGCCCTGGGGCGGGCTGCCGACCCAACCGTCTGATGCCCATACCGCCATGCACAGCCTGCCTCACCGACGTCACCTGGTTCTCCGAGCGGCACCGTCGTGCAGTGCCGGCCGGTGTGAGGCGAAGTGCGCCCGAGCTTCCTTTTTTGGGACGGCCGGGCTTGTATTTTCAGTCGAGGCCCTAGAATCGCGTGGCGAGGGCTGGTGACCCTTGCGGCGAAGTAGCGCCACGGCCTATGGCGCTGGAGCGCCTTTGCAACCTTTGCCGCCTCGGACATGTTCGGGGTCCTTTTGGTGATGTGCCTCTTTTTGGGAGTGTCTTCATGCCACAAGCGAGGTTCGCGACCCCGGTCGCCGTTCAGGATCAGCACACCGTGCGGGGCATGGCAGTCGCAGCCATGGTTCAGTTGCCATGACCGTGCGCGAGCCGGCTTTTCTTGTGGTTTTGGCGCAGCCACGCGCCGATGACCCCGGCCTGCCTGGGCGGGGTTGAGCCGTCCGACCGGTTGCACAGCCCATCGCGGTACCCACAAGCTCATCTACCGGATTACCCCATGCGCTCCACCCCTTTCCTCGTCAAGATCAAGCTGGCCTTGGGCGTTGGTCTCATTCTGGTGGCCGCGGTAGGCGGGGCCTCCTACGTCACGATCAACCGGTTGGTCGAGTCCGCCCAGGCGCGGGTCCGGACCGAAGACACCCTTGTCTTGCTGGAGCGTATCGCCTCCAGCCTCAAGTCCGCCGAATCGCTGGTGCGCCAGTACCTGCTGACCGGCAGCGCGACGGATCTGCAGAACGTCGAGGCAGCACGTGCCGCCCTGCGCGAGGCCATTGGCCGTGTGCGAAGTGCGGACCTGCTGCTGGACCAGCCAGCTTTGGACGATCTGATCGCCCAGCGCAGGACGGCGACCAACCAGGTGATTGCAGTCCGGCAGAGTGAGGGCCAGGAGGCCGCGGTGGCTATCCTCAACAGCGACGCCAACCTGCAACTCAGGCAGCGTACCGACAGCCTGCTGGACAAGGCCCGCAGCCGGGAGAACCTGGCCTGGCAGGGGGCGCAGGCCGATGCCGAGCGGAGCGCTGAGCGAGGCCAGCACTTCATCATTGCCGCAGGCGCGCTGTTCCTTGCCATGCTGGGCTGGATGGTGTACGTCGTCACCCATTACGAGGAAGTCCGCAAGCGCGTGGAATCGCAACTTCGCGACAGCGAAACCATGACCCGCACCATCACCGAATCCATGGCCGATGCGGTGATCACCACGACCGACCATGACATCGTGTTGCAGGCCAATGCAGCAGCGCTGCAGCTGTTTGGTTATGAAAAAAATGAGCTCATAGGGCGTGACGTTTCCGAGCTGGTGCCCGAGCGCCTGCGTGCCCAGTACAAGAGCTTCACTGCGGCGCTGCGCGCGCGACCCGAACCTTTCAGGATGGCCAACCAGGACGTACAGAGCATGCGCAAGAACGGCACTGAATTCCCGGCCAGTGTGTCGTTTGGCGACGTGCATGTGGGCGGGCAGCGTCTTTTCACGGCGCTGATCAGCGACAACACCGAGCGCAGGCGCATCACCGAGGCCTTGCGCGCCAGCGAATCCCAGTTGCGCCAGATTACCGACACGGTGCCGGCCCTGATCGCCTACCTCGATCTGGAGCAGCGATTTCGCTTTCACAACAGGGCGTACGAGGAAGTGCTGGGCCTGGAATTTGAACAGATTGACGGCCATCTCTTGGCCGATGTGCTCGGCCCGCAGCTCTACGAAGGCGTGCAGGACAAGGTCGATGAGGTATTGCGCGGCTATGCCGTGCAGTACGAGCGTGTGCAGGTCACGCGGCAAGGCGACCGCAAAAACTACGCCATGCAGTATTTCCCCCGCTATGGAGAGGGCGCGGACGAAGGCAAGGTCGTGGGATTTTTCTCGCTGGGAACCGACATCACCGAACTCAAGCGCATCGACCGCATGAAGACCGAGTTTGTTTCGACGGTCAGCCATGAACTGCGTACGCCGCTGACCTCGATCCGTGGTTCATTGGGGCTGATTTCCGGCGGTGTGGCCGGTGAGTTGCCCGTGGCCGTGAAGAGCCTGGTGGCCATCGCCACGAGCAACTGCGAGCGCCTGATCCGGTTGATCAACGACATGCTGGACAGCGAGAAAATCGAGTCGGGCAAGCTGCGCCTGAATCTGCAGGCCGCGCAGCTCAAGCCACTGCTGCAGCAGGCACTGGCAGCCAACGAGGGGTTTGCCGCCCATCACGGTGTCAGGCTGCGCTTGCGCGCGCCCGACGCGGCGCTGCAGGCACGCATTGACAGCGACCGGCTGATGCAGGTAATGACCAACCTGCTGTCCAATGCGGTCAAGTTTTCTCCGGCGGGCAATACGGTGGAGGTGATGCTGTCACGTACCGCCCGGCAGGTGCGAATCGAAGTCTCGGACCAGGGGCCCGGTATTCCGGAGGCGTTTCGCAACCGCATCTTCCAGAAGTTTTCGCAGGCGGATTCGTCCGATACCCGACAAAAGGGCGGTTCCGGCCTCGGCCTCAATATTTCCAGGGGGCTGGTTGAAAACATGGGCGGCCGCATCGGCTTTAACAGCAACGCGGGTGTTGGCACCACGTTCTTTTTTGAATTGCCCGAATGGCGGGAGCCCGCCCAGCTGCTGCAGTTGGTGAAGGCGCGGTCCGCATCGTCACGGCCGCGCATCCTGATTTGCGAAGACGATCCCGACGTGGCCCAACTCATCAGCATCATGCTGGGCAAGGCCGGTTTTGACGCCGACCAGGCGCACAGCGCCGAGCAGGCACTGGCCTGCCTGGCGCGCAAAGACTACGACGCCATGACGGTGGACCTGAAGCTGCCCGGCCAGAACGGCCTGGCCTTCATTGGCGCGCTGCGCCGCGAAGAAAAAACGCGCAACCTGCCTGTGGTGGTGATCTCCGCGAAGGCGGGGGAGGGAGAGCTGCAGTTCAAGCGCAAACCCCTTGCGGTGTCGGACTGGCTGGAAAAACCGATCGATGAGCACCAGCTGACCCTCAGCGTCCGCCGCGCCGTGGCCGGTCTGCAGGCCCGCAAGCCGCGTATCCTGCATGTGGAAGACGATCTCGACATCCAGCATATTGCCGCGGCCATTGCCGAGAACTTTGCAACTTTCGAATTTGCCGCCACGCTGGAGCAGGCCCGCGCCCGGCTGCGGGAGCAGCGGTTTGATCTGGTGTTGCTGGACCTCACGCTCGGTTCGGACTCCGGCTGGGACCTGTTTGAGGACATCGATGCGCTCGATCCCCGGCCGCCGGTGATTTTGTTTTCGTCCAGCGACGTGGACCCGGAAGACAGTCAGATGGCCGAAGCCGTGCTGGTCAAGGCCCACACCTCCAACACCGAGCTGTTAAATACAATTCAGCGTATCCTTCAGATTCCCGGAGACCCCGGCCCCACCCGACCCCAACCTCTGATTTGACCATGCCCGCACCTCTCCATCGCATTTTGTATGTTGAAGACGAGCCCGACATTCGTGTTGTGGCGCAGATGGCCCTGGAGGCTGTCGGAAAGTTCACGGTGATTCCCTGCGCCTCCGGACAGGAGGCGCTGAGCATGGCCCCCGGCGCCGCGGCCGACCTGCTGCTGCTTGACGTCATGATGCCCGGCATGGACGGCCCCAGCACGCTCAAGGCCTTGCGCGAAATGCCTGCCACGTCCAGGACGCCGGTGATCTTCATGACCGCCAAGGTGCAGGCCTCGGAAATTGCGGCGTACAAGGCGCTGGGCGCGCTCGATGTGATTCCCAAACCCTTTGACCCGATGGAGCTTTCCGCGCAGATCCAGCAGATCTGGGCCTCCCAGGGTTGAGCGCGGCGCCGCTCTTGCCGGTTAAATGTGTCGATAGCTTGCACAAAAAAAGTCCGCGATAGCGGGTTATCGGAATGCAGCGTATCCAAAGTTCTATTTAACTGGAGTCTCAACCTGGCACTTCCGGGTTGACCTCGGCGCTATTCCAATAAAGCAGTCTCGAAACGCTCCAGCTCTTCATCCGGCGTCCCCCGGTTGCGGAAATTCCGGTTGGCCTTGCCGTACCAGTACTCGGCATCTTCCAGATCACCCTCCTGAATATGCAGGATGCCGTGCAGCCAGGCGCTCAGCAGCGAATCATCGCTCTGGACAAGATGGTGTGCTTCGTTCCAGCGACCCGCGCGCATATGAACCAGGACTTGGCGGAGCGTGTTCATCGAGAGCTTCTCCTGATAGGTTGGTTTGAACCGGCCATATGCGCCTGCTGCGGTCTCTTCAGGCCGCAGCAATGTGGCTGAACAGGCTATCAAAGCTGCCGTACAGCGCATTGCCGCGCAGCAGCCGGCTGCCGTTGTCGTCCTTGACCACCAGGGCCGGTACCCCCTGCGCGCTTAAGGTTTGCATCAGGCCTTGCGCATTCTGGATACGCGCAGCGTTGGCGGCCAGTAGCTCAGCGTCGCCGGTGACCAGGCGGTCGGCGGCGGTACTCAGCCCCATGTCACGCAACAGCTTCTCCACCACGGGCACAGCACTGGTGTCCATCGCATGCACATATCGGGCTTCTTGCAAGACCTTCAACGTTTCCAGCTCACATTGCGGTTCGCTCAAAGACACCGCTGTCAGCGCAAGCGTAGAGGTGGCCGAATCGAAGCGGCTGCCAGGCTTGCCCAGCACATTCTTGCGGTAATCCTCGGTGAAACGCTGGCCGGTGAGCTTTTCAATACGCACGTCGTTGGACCACGCATAGTCCGCAAACGCCGCATCCATGGTGCGCCCGCCGCTGCCCGCAAACAGCCCGGTGGGGAGCAGCTCCAGCTGGATGCTGCTTTGCCGCCCCAGGCGCTGGATCGCGGGCGACGCGCCGTAGCACCAGCCACACAGGGGATCGAACAAATACGTAACAGCAGTGTGTGCCCGGCAACCCACGGTGCTATCTCCGTGCCACTTTTTTACCACTTCATTTCGCCTTTGTTGACCTTGGCACCGATGTCCAGTGACAAGGCGCCATCGGTCACTTGCGGGTAGGCCTGCTTCATGGCATTGATCAGCTCGCCGCTGTTTTTGGTGGCAGCCAGGTTCTTCTCGAACGTATGCAAATAGTCCTTGGTGAAGGTAATGGCGCTGGCGTCCACCCTGGTGCCCGTCTTCATGTGGCCAGGAACCACCAGCTCGGGCTTCAAAGCCGACATTTCGTCCAGCTGAGCCACCCAGGCGGCACGTTCAGAGGCAGTTTGCGTATCCGCAGTCCACACGTGCATGTTGCCGAAGACGCCGATATTGCCCACGATGGCCTTGATCGAGGGAATCCAGGCATAGGGGCGGTGGGCCAGCATGCCCTGCGTGCCGCGGATTTCAATCTTCTGGCCTTCCAGTGTCAGGGTGTCGCCTTGCAGAGCGCGGGGTACCACCGGCTTGCGCGGTGCATTGGTGCCCATCTTGGGGCTCCAGAATGCCACCTTGCCTGCCAGCTTGGGCGCCAGCTTTTCCAGCACGGCGGAGGTCGTCACCACATCGGCTTGCGGGAAGATCTCTTTCAGGAATTCCACGCCAAAGTAGTAGTCCGGGTCGGCCTGGCTCACGTAGATGGTGGTGAGCCGTTTGCCGCTGTCGAGCACGTTGGCGGCAATGCGCAGCGCATCGGCGCGGGTAAAGCCGGCATCAATCACCATCGCTTCCTTTTCGCCATAGACCAGCGTGGAGTTGACATTGAAGCTGTTGCCGTCAGCGTTGTAGACCTTGACGCTCAAGGGCTGGTCTGCGTGAGCGGAGCCGAAAGCGATGGCCAGGGACGCGGCGAGAACGGTGATACGCATCATGGTGAACTCCTGTAGTGTTTTAAAAAAAGACGCTCTGCAGCGTTGAAACGAACTGTAGTTTCAATATTCGCGCAGATAAACGCCATAATTCGCCCATTACTGTTTCGTAAATCGAGCGAATCATGGACCGTTTGACTGCCATGCAGGTGTTTGTGGAGGTGGCCGGCACGGGTAGTTTCAGCGCGGCTGCCGACAAGTTGGACATGTCGCGCGCCATGGTCACCCGCTATGTGCTTGAGCTGGAGCAGTGGCTGGGTGCACGGCTGTTGCAGCGCACCACCCGCAGCGTCACGTTGACCAATGCGGGCGAGAGCTGCCTGCGCCGTAGCCAGCAAATGCTGGCGCTGATGGAAAACGTGGAAGAAGAAACCAGCAGCCACGACGGCGCCCTGCGCGGGCAACTGCGCATTACTTGCAGCATGTCGTTTGCGTATGCGCAGATGGCGGCGGCAGTGGCCGACTTCCTGAAGCGCTACCCGCAGCTCAAAATTGACCTCAACGCCAGTGAGAGCGCGCTCAACCTGGTGGAGGCGCGCATTGACCTGGCTATTCGCATCAGCGCCGAGCCGAACCCCGCACTCATCGGCCGGGTGTTGGCTCCGTGCGATTCCGTGCTGGTGGCCTCACCCGGGTACTTGGCCACCTACGGGGTGCCGACCTTGCCCGCTGAACTGGCGACCCACCGTTGCCTGAGCCATGCCAATTTCGGTAAAAGCGTGTGGAGGTTCACCCGTGGTGAAGAACAAGCCCAAGTGAGCGTGAGTAGCCACTTCAGCGCCAACGAGGCCACGGCTTTACTCCGCGCTGCTTTAGCCGGTGGTGGCGTGGCTTTGCAACCCACGTATCTGGCCAGCCCGCACTTGGCAAATGGCAGCTTGCAGGTCGTACTTCCGGACTGGAAACTTCCCAGCATGGCGATCTATGCTCTCTATACCTCACGCAAGCATTTGCCGCCTGCGGTACGCGCGTTCCTGGACTTTTTAGCGGATCGGTTTGCCAAGGTGCCCTGGTAGCCGGCTCGTACCACGTCAGTTCCACCAAACCGGTGATCGTTTGGCCATGGAGCAATCGCACGTGGAGTCGGGGTTTATAGGACCGGCCAAGACGGCCTATATCCGGGGCTGATCAAGAGGAGGAGCGCCTCCGGCTCACAGGCTCAGTGCGTAGTCCACCGTGATGGGCGCGTGGTCTGAAAAGCGCTGGTCCTTGTAGATGTGCTCGGTCTTGGCGAGCACGGCCATGGCCGGCGTGGCCAGGTGGTAGTCGAGCCGCCAGCCCACGTTCTTGGCATAGGCCTGGCCGCGGTTGCTCCACCAGGTGTAGGCCGCGTCGGTGGTGGTGGGCTGCAGCTTGCGGTAGACATCGACCATGCCGCCGCCTCGAAGCGATGGCCCGGTGCGCTCGATCAGTTCTTCCGCCGCTTCGTTGGCCAGCTCGGCGTCCTTCAGCAGCTCCGTCATCCAGGCGCGTTCTTCGGGCAGGAAGCCGCTGTTCTTGCGGTTGCCCTTGAAGTTTTTCAAATCGATTTCCTGGTGCGCGATGTTGACGTCGCCGCACAGCACAAAGTCGCGCGTTTCCTTCAGCGCCAGCAGGCGCGGGTAAAACTCGGCCAGAAAGCGGAACTTGGCGGCTTGCCGCTCCTCGCCCGACGAGCCGCTGGGGAAGTAGCAGCTGATGATGGACAGTTTGGGCGCGTGCTTGCGGCCCGGCCGGTCAAAGCGCAGCTCCACATAGCGGCCTTCGGCGTCAAATTCGGACGAGCCATAGCCCACGATCACGTCGCTGGGCTCGTGGCGCGTGTACACCGCCACCCCCGAATAGCCTTTTTTCTCGGCAAAGTGAAAATGTCCCTTCAAGTCGGCCAGTGCTTCGAAGCGACCGCTCACATCCGCAGCTTGCGCCTTCAATTCCTGCACACAAATACAATCCGGTAGGGTCTGGGCAATCCAGTCCTCCAGGCCTTTGCTGGTGGCGGAACGGATACCGTTGAGGTTGAGGCTGGTTAATTTGAACAAGGACATCTCCAATGAGTACGGCAGGGCAAACAGATAAGGCGCAGGCAACTTCCGCAGACACCGCACTGGCACAGGAATTCGTGCAGTTTGCGCTGGAATCGGGGGTGCTGCGGTTCGGCGAATTCAAAACCAAGGCCGGGCGCCTGAGCCCTTATTTTTTCAACGCGGGCCTGTTTGACGACGGCGCCAAGCTGGGCCGCCTGGCGCAATTTTATGCGCGCCACCTGCTGGCCGAGGCCGAGCGCAGCGGGCTGGAGTTTGACATGATTTTCGGCCCCGCGTACAAGGGCATTCCGCTGGCCGCCGCCGTTGCCGTCGAGCTGGCGCGGCAGGGGCGCAATGTGCCGTTTGCCTACAACCGCAAGGAGGCCAAGGACCACGGCGAAGGCGGCACGCTGGTCGGGGCCCCCGTCAAGGGGCGCGTGCTGATCATTGATGACGTGATGTCGGCCGGCACGGCCGCGCGCGAATCGATTGCCATCATCCAGGCCGCCGGCGCCACGCCCCATGCGATGGTCCTCGCGCTGGACCGGCAGGAAAAAGCCACCGAGAATGGCGTGGATGTCAACCACAGCGCAGTGCAATATGTAACTAATCAGCTGGGTTTGCAGGTTTGCGCGATTGCGCGCCTGACCGACTTGCTGCAGTATCTCTCCAGGCAGGGTGACGTGTCGACGCCAGGGGCCTCTGGCGCGTTGTCCTTAAAAGCCCACTATCAGGCTGTGCTGGCTTATCGGGAGCGCTATGGCGTGGAATGAGGAGTCGAATTGCTTTTGCAAACAGCGTTGACGGCGGGGCTGGTGCTTGCCACCTGCCTGTGCGGTGAGGCGGCGGCCCAGAGCATCTACACCTGTGTCGATGCCAAAGGCCGCAAGATCACGGCGGACCGTCCAATTGCCGAGTGCATGGACCGCACGCAGCAGGAGTTGACGCGTTCCGGCCGGCTCAGGCGCGAGGTCGGGCCGTCGCTCACGGCGCAGGAGCGGGCAGCGCAGGAAGAAAAAGAGAAGCTGGCGGCAGAGGCGCGTGCGCGCGAAGTCGAAGAAAAGCGCCGGGACCGGGCATTGCTGCTGCGTTACCCGGCCCGCCCGGTGCACGACCAGGAGCGCACGATGGCACTGGCCCAGATCGACGAAGTCATCAAGGCCGCCAGCAAAAGAACGGTGGAACTCGCCGAGCAGCGCAAGGCCATCAACGACGAATTCGAGTTTTACGCGAAAGACCCGTCCAGGGCACCTGGCTCACTGAAGCGCCGGCTGGAAGAAAACGACAGCAGCGCCGCCGTGCAAAAGAGATTCATTGCCGATCAGGAGCAGGAGAAAAAACGCGTCAACCTGCGTTTCGACGAAGAGCTGGTCAAGCTCAAGCAACTCTGGGCACTGGCGGGCGCGGCACCTGCCAACGCGGCTTCAGGCGCCGCCGGCCCTGCGGGCCACCCCAAGGCCGCCGCCAAAAACTGACTTTCTGGCGTTCAATGGCAGGCTGAAAATGAAGCGCAGGCCGCACGGCGGCCGCGCCGTGCGTCACGCCAGTTTTTTCCGCAGCAGTTCGTTGACCTGCGCCGGGTTGGCCTTGCCCTTGGTGGCCTTCATGGCCTGGCCGACCAAGGCGTTGAAGGCCTTGGCATTGCCGGCTTTGACCTCTTCGACGTTTTTGGCATTGGCCGCCAGCACGTCGTCAATGATTTTTTCCAGCTCGCCGGTGTCGCTCATCTGTTTGAGGCCTTTGGCTTCGATGAGGGCGTCCACGTCGCTGCCTTCGCCGCTCCAGAGCGCATCAAACACCTGTCGGGCGGCGTTGTTGGAAATTGTGCCGTCGGCAATCCGGACTATCAGGTTGGCCAGCTGATCCGCGCTGACGGCTGATGCTTCAATGGATTTTTCTTCTGCATTGAGGCGACGCGACAGCTCGCCCATCACCCAGTTGCTGGCCAGCTTGGGCTGCTTGCTCGCCGTCGCCACGGCTTCGAAGTAGGCCGCAGTCGCCTTGCTCTGCGTGAGTTGGCCCGCGTCGTACTCGGGCAGGCCGTAATCGGCCACAAAGCGCGCCGCCATCACGCGCGGCAATTCGCTCATCTCGGCGCGCGTGCGCTCCACCCATTCCCGGCCGATCACCAGCGGCGGCAGATCCGGGTCGGGGAAGTAGCGGTAGTCGGCCGCATCTTCCTTGGTGCGCATGGCTCGTGTCTCGCCGGTGTCCGGGTCAAACAGCACGGTGGCCTGCTGGATGGCGTGGCCGTCTTCCAGCTGCCCGATCTGCCAGCGCACTTCGTAATCAATCGCCTGCTGCATGAACTTGAAGCTGTTCAGGTTCTTGATCTCGCGGCGCGTGCCCAGCTCGGCGCCGGGCTTGCGCACCGACACATTGGCATCGCAGCGGAAGCTGCCTTCCTGCATGTTGCCGTCGCAAATGCCGATCCAGGTCACAATCTTGTGCAGCTCTTTGGCATAAGCCACGGCTTCGGCTGACGAGCGCATGTCGGGTTCGGTCACGATCTCCAGCAGCGGCGTGCCGGCGCGGTTCAGATCAATGCCGCTCATGCCGATGAAGTCTTCGTGCAGTGACTTGCCGGCGTCTTCTTCCAGGTGGGCGCGCACCAGTCGCACCGATTTCTTTTCACCGTCCAGGAAGAACTCGACGACACCTCCCTGCACCACGGGAATCTCAAACTGGCTGATCTGGTAACCCTTGGGCAGGTCGGGGTAAAAGTAGTTTTTGCGTGCGAACACGCTCTGCTCGGCAATGTGCGCATTGACGGCCAGGCCGAACTCGATGGCGCGCTGCACCGCGCCCTTGTTCATCACCGGCAGCGCGCCGGGCAGCGCGAAGTCCACGGCCGAGGCCTGCGTATTGGGCTCAGCGCCAAACGCGGTGGAGGCGCGGCTGAAGATTTTCGACTGCGTGGTCAGCTGGGTGTGGGTTTCAAAGCCGATCACGACTTCGTAGCCCTGCACCAGCGGGGATGCGGGGGTGCTTGCGATGTTGCTCATGCCGACAATCCTGCCTTGTCTTCCGGTTTCATTTGATGCCAGTCGGTGGCCAGCTGGAAATGGTGGGCGGCGCCCAGCAGCTGGGTTTCCTGGAAATAATTGCCGATCAGCTGCAGGCCCACCGGCATGCCGTGCGCGCCCAGGCCCGCCGGAATGCTCATGCCGGGCAGGCCGGCCAAGCTGGACGACAGCGTGTAGATGTCGGCCAGGTAGTTGGCCACCGGATCGTCGGATTTTTCGCCGATCTTCCAGGCCACGGTGGGCGACACCGGGCCGGCAATCACGTCGCATTGCGCAAAGGCCGTCTGGAAATCCTGCGCAATCAGGCGGCGGATTTTTTGCGCCTTCAGGTAATAGGCATCGTAGTAGCCGTGCGACAGCACATAGGTGCCGATCATGATGCGGCGCGTCACCTCGTCGCCAAAGCCTTCGGAGCGCGATTTTTTGTACATGTCGGTGAGGTCGCCGTAGCTGGCCGCCCGGTGCCCATACCGCACGCCGTCATAGCGGCTCAGGTTGCTGCTGGCTTCCGCCGGCGCGATCACGTAGTACACCGGAATGGACAATTCGGTGAGCGGCAGGCTGACGTCGACCAGCGTGGCCCCCAGTTTTTCAAATTCCGCCAGCGCAGCACGAACTGCCTTCAGCACATCGGCGGAGCAGCCCGCGCCAAAAAACTGGACGGGCAGGCCGATTCTCAGGCCCTTTAATGGCTCAGGCCCTGTCTCCCGGTTGCCTGTAGCTATTAATTCGGTAGCGTAGTTGGTGACGGGGAGGTCCAGCGAGGTCGAGTCGCGGTCGGGGTCGGGGCCGGCCATGGCCGAGAGCAGCAGGGCGCAATCGAGTGCGCTGCGCGCCATCGGGCCGGCCTGGTCCAGGCTGGAGGCGAAAGCCACCATGCCATAGCGTGAGCAGCGGCCATAGGTGGGCTTGATGCCGGTGATGCCGGTGAGCGAGGCGGGCTGGCGGATGGAGCCACCGGTGTCGGTGCCGGTGGCTGCCGGCACGAGGCGTGCCGCCACGGCCGCGGCCGAGCCGCCCGAGGAGCCGCCGGGCACGCGCGCCGTGTCCCAGGGGTTGTGCACCGGGTGATAGGCGCTGTTGTCGTTGCCCGAGCCCATCGCGAACTCGTCGCAGTTGAGCTTGCCCAGGGTGACCATGCCCGCGCCGCCGGGGGCGACGCCGAGCCGGCTGACCACGGTGGCATCAAACGGGCTGYGGTAGCCGGCCAGCATTTTCGAGCCGGCCGTTGTCGGGAAATCACGGGTGACGAACACGTCCTTGTGCGCCAGCGGAACGCCCAGCAAAGGCGTGCGCTCACCGGCAGCCAGCCGCGCATCGGCAGCCCGGGCCTGCGCCAGCGACACCTCCGGGTTGGTGGCGAGGAAGGCGCCCAGGCTCTCATGCTGCTGGATGCGGGCGAGGAAATGCCGGGTCAGCTCGACGCTGGAGACCTCGCGGGCGGCCAGCCTGGCGGCGAGCTCGGCGACGCCAAGGTCGTGCCAATCGGGGTTGCGGTCGGTGGAACTCATTCGATCACCTTGGGCACGAGGAACAGGCCGCGCTCCACGGCGGGCGCGCTGGCCTGGCTGGCCTCGCGCTGGTTGGGCTCGCTGGCGATGTCGTCGCGCAGGCGCAGCGCCACCTCGCCAATCACCGCCGCAGGGTGGGCCAGTGGCGCCACGCCGTCGGTATTGACGGCGGCCATTTGCTCCACCAGCGCGAAAAAGCCGTTGAGCTGGCTCAGGGTGTGTTCGGTTTCTTCGGGACGCAACTCCAGGCGCGCCAGGTTGGCGACGCGTGCGATGTCTTGGGATGTCAGTGCCATGAGGTGGTGGGTAGGTGCAGGGAAAGGAACAAAAAGACGCAGGTGGAAACGAGGTGTAAAGCTGAAAAAACGCCGCAGCGGCGCCATTGATTCACAGGGGATGCGTTATTATCCCGCCTTTGGTGTGAAATCATGGCTGGATGCACTCCGTAGGCGCTTTTTGAGTGCTGGAGACAAGCTTTCGGACAGCTTTGGCCCCACTTTCTCATACTTGGTTCATCATAAAAAAGCGATCGGGCAACCCAGTTTGCTCATGCACCAACCGGATTCCTGCATATGTTTGAAGCATTCCGTCGGTATTTTTCTACCGACCTGGCGATTGACCTCGGTACCGCCAACACCCTGATTTTTGTACGTGACCGCGGCATTGTGCTTGATGAGCCTTCCGTGGTGGCGATTCGCCATGAAGGCGGCCCCCAAGGCAAAAAAACCATCCAGGCTGTCGGCCACGAGGCCAAGGCCATGCTGGGCAAGGTGCCCGGCAACATCGAAGCCATCCGCCCGATGAAGGACGGCGTGATTGCCGACTTCACGGTGACCGAGCAGATGCTCAAGCAGTTCATCAAGATGGTGCACCCGCGCAGCCTGCTCAAGCCCAGCCCGCGCATCATCATCTGCGTGCCCTGCGGTTCGACCCAGGTCGAGCGCCGCGCCATCCGTGAAAGCGCCCTGGGCGCCGGCGCCAGCGACGTCTATTTGATTGAGGAGCCGATGGCCGCCGCGATTGGCGCGGGCCTGCCGGTGTCCGAGGCCAGCGGCTCCATGGTGGTCGACATCGGCGGCGGCACCACCGAAGTCGGCGTGATCTCGCTGGGTGGCATGGTCTACAAGGGCAGCGTGCGCGTCGGCGGCGACCGTTTCGACGAGGCCATCATCAACTACATCCGCCGCAACTACGGCATGCTGATTGGCGAGCCCACCGCCGAGGCCATCAAGAAAAGCATCGGCTCGGCCTTTCCCGGCTCCGAGGTCAAGGAGATGGAAGTCAAGGGCCGCAACCTGTCCGAAGGCGTGCCGCGCAGCTTCACCATTTCGAGCAACGAAATTCTGGAAGCCCTGACGGATCCGCTCAACAACATCGTCAGCGCCGTCAAAAACGCGCTCGAACAAACCCCGCCCGAGCTGGGCGCGGACATCGCCGAGCGCGGCATGATGCTGACCGGCGGTGGCGCCCTGCTGCGCGACCTGGACCGCCTGCTGGCCGAAGAAACCGGCCTGCCAGTGCTGGTGGCGGAAGATCCGCTGACTTGCGTGGTGCGTGGTTGCGGCATTGCGCTGGAGCGCATGGATCGCCTGGGTTCCATCTTCACCTCGGAATAAGGCCCGACCCGACCGCCGTCCTTCACCAGCCCGCCTTCGCCCATACGCACATCGCATGAAGCAGGGCCAGCCTGACAGCGCACCATGCCCTTAGGAACCCTAGACAGATCCCCGCCGCCCTTTTTCAAGCAGGGGCCGTCGGCGCTGTCCAAGCTGATGTTCTTCAGCGCGTTGTCGCTGTTCCTGATGGTGGCGGACACGCGCTTTCGCATCACGCAGCCGGTGCGCGCGGCGCTCGCTACCGCACTCTACCCGGTGCAGTGGCTGGCGCTGCAGCCGGTGCGTGCGGTCAAGAGCGGCAGCGACTATTTCATCGGCCTGAACCAGGCCCAGTCCAGCAGCGAGGACGCCCGCAAAAAACTGGCCCTGCAATCGCTGCGCGCCGGCCAGGTGGAGCAGCTGACGCAGGAGAACAGCCGATTGCGCAAACTGCTGGGCCTGCGTGAGCAGCTCGCCACCCAGGTCGTGGCCGCCGAGGTGCTGTACGACGCGGCGGATCCTTACACCCGCAAGGTCATCATCGACAAGGGCATGGCGCAGGGCGTAGACCTCGGTTCGCCCGTGGTCGATGAGTCCGGCGTGCTGGGTCAGGTCACCCGCGTGCACCCGCTGGTGAGCGAAGTCACACTCGTGGTGGACCGCGACCTGGCCATTCCCGTGCTCAATGTGCGGACGGGCGCGCGCAGCGTGGCCTATGGCGACCCTGTCCTGGGGGGCAGCGGTCTGGAACTGCGCTTCATGGGCAGCAACTCCGACG
Organism: Polaromonas sp. P4_F9; assembly: GCF_056401235.1. Taxonomy (NCBI): domain Bacteria; kingdom Pseudomonadati; phylum Pseudomonadota; class Betaproteobacteria; order Burkholderiales; family Comamonadaceae; genus Polaromonas; species Polaromonas sp. P4_F9. Next base: position 99,326 of record NZ_JBFUJT010000008.1, read on the forward strand.
TGCAACAGGGCGACATGCTGACCACCAGCGGGGTCGACGGCGTCTACCCGCCGGGCCTGCCGGTAGCGACCATCACCCGGATTGAGCGGCGCGCCGAATCGGCTTTCGCCAAGATTTACTGCACGCCGCAGGCGCTGGTGACAGGTGCGCGGCATGTCATGGTGGTCAAGCCCGTCTCGGGCCAGATAGTGCCGCGGCCCGAGGCCGATGCAGCGCAAGTCGTCGGCAAAAAGAAGGGAGCCGCCAAATGATCATGCGCTCCGGCCAGCAGCTGCTGCTGCCCGCCAACCCGGTCTTCATCTGGTTCAGCCTGATCGCGGCCTTGCTGCTGGACATGCTGCCGCTGGGGCGCGTGCCCTGGATGCCCGACTTCATGGCGCTGGTGCTGGTCTTCTGGAACGTGCACCAGCCGCTGCGCGTGGGCATTGGCCTGGCGTTCATGTTTGGCCTGGCCATGGACGTGCACCAGTCTTCCCTGCTGGGGCAGCATGCGCTGTCCTACACCGCGCTGAGCTTTTTTGCGACCATGATTCACCGCCGCCTGCTGTGGTTCTCCGTGCCGTCGCAGGCGGTGCAGGTGTTGCCGCTGTTTGCGGTGGCCCATGGCGTGGAACTGATCATCCGCATGATCGGCGGCGGCATTTTCCCGGGCTGGATCATGCTGCTGGCACCGCTGGCCGAAGCCCTGCTGTGGCCCGTCGTCAGCATCTTGCTGCTGGTGCCGCAACGCCGCGCCCCGAACCCGGACGAGAACCGGCCTCTGTAATGGCCCCCACGCTTTTCACTTCGTGTAATACGCTGCCCCCCGAGGGGGCCGCCCCGCCTGCGGCCCGGCAAAGCCGGTTCCGCGGCTCGGACTGGCCTTCGGTCGGCTCGCTTCGCATTGCCTTTGCGTTTGCAGCAGAAAAGAACGGGGATTGCGGGCACTTTGCTGCGGCTGTAGAGTCGCATTGCCATGACTGAGCTGCGCAACGTCGAGGCCGACCTGTTCCGCTTTCGCGCGCGCGTGCTGATTGCGAGCCTGGCCGTGCTTTGCGCCTTTGCGCTGCTGGCGGCGCGGCTGGTTTACCTGCAGGTGTTCCGCCACACCGACCTGAGCGAGCAGGCCGAAAGCAACCGCACGGCCATCGTGCCCATCGTGCCCAACCGCGGGTTGATCCTGGACCGCAACGGCGTCGTGCTGGCCAGCAACTACTCGGCCTATACGCTGGAGATCACGCCTTCCAAGGTGGAGAATCTGGAGGAAACCATTGCGGCGCTGGAAAAGGTGGTGGACATCCAGCTGCGCGACAAGCGGCGCTTCAAGCGCCTGCGCGAAGAGGCTAAAAATTTTGAGTCGCTGCCCATCCGCACCCGCCTGACCGATGTGGAAGTGGCCCGGTTTGCCGCGCAGCGTTTTCGCTTTCCGGGCGTCGACATCAAGGCGCGGCTGTTCCGCAGCTACCCGTACGGCGAGCTCGGCAGCCATGTGGTGGGCTACATCGGCCGCATCAACCAGAGCGAAAAAGAGCGCATTGACGAAGGCGATGACCAGGGCAACTACCGCGGCACGGACTACATCGGCAAGCTAGGCGTGGAACAGAGTTTTGAAAAGCAGCTGCACGGCATCACGGGGGTCGAGCAGGTCGAGACCTCCGCAGGTGGGAGGGCCGTGCGCCGGCTGGCCAGCAATCCGGCCATCCCCGGCGACACGGTCATGCTGTCCATCGACATCAAGCTGCAGAAGCTGGTGGAAGACATGTTCGGGGACCGGCGCGGCGCGCTGGTGGCGCTGGATCCGAAAACCGGCGACGTGCTGGCGTTTGTGAGCAAGCCGACCTTCGACCCCAACCTTTTTGTCGACGGTATCGACTCCGAGAGCTGGGAGGCCCTCAACGAATCGATTGACAAGCCGCTGCTCAACCGGGCATTGCGTGGCACCTACCCGCCGGGCTCCACCTATAAACCGTTCATGGCCCTGGCCGCCCTGCAGCTCGGCGCGCGGGCCCCTGGAACCCTGATCAACGACCCCGGTTTCTACATGTTCGGCGGCCGCCGGTTTGGCAGCCCCGAGAATGAGAAGGGCGGCATCATGGACATGCACCGGGCCATTGTGGAGTCGAGCAACGTTTACTTCTACTCGCTGGCCAACGAAATCGGCGTGGATGCGATGCACGACTTCATGAAGCCGCTGGGCTTTGGCCAGATCACCGGTATCGACATCAATGGCGAAGTGCGCGGCGTGCTGCCCAGCCAGGCCTGGAAGCGCAGCTACTTCAAAAGGCCGGAACAGCAGAAATGGTTTGCCGGCGAAACCATTTCGCTGGGTATTGGGCAGGGCTACAACAGTTTCACCATGCTGCAACTGGCGCAGGCCACCGCTGCGCTGGCCAATAACGGGATTAAATACAAGCCGCGCCTGATCATTGGCACGCAGGACCCGGTGACGCGCACGATGCACCCGCTGCCGGTGGCCCCTCCTGAAGATCTGGGCTACAAGCCCGAGAATGTGGCGGTTATCCGCAAGGCGCTGGCGGGTGTTGTGCAGGGGGGAACCTCGGCCAGGGTATTTGCCGGCGCCGGCTACCTGAGCGGCGGCAAAACCGGTACGGCCCAGGCCGTGGGGGCCCCGAAAGGCAGCAAGTACAACAGCGCCAAGATGGAAGAGCACCAGCGCGACCACGCGCTGTATATCGCCGTGGCTCCCGCCGAGGCTCCCCAAATCGCACTGGCGGTGATCGTGGAAAACGCCGGCTGGGGTGCAGGCGCGGCCGCGCCCATTGCACGCCGGGCCTTTGACTACCTGCTGCTGGGCCAGTACCCGAGCGAGGAGGACATGGCTGCCGTGCAAAAAGGGCTGGCCGCAGCACCCATTGGCAAGCCGCGCCGCGCGGCCGACATCGCGGCCTTGCCGGTAGCCGGTGTGCCGGCGATGCCGGACGCACCCGGCGCGGAGGCGCCGGCGGCGGCTGCTGTCGCCAAGACCGAGGGCGTGGTGCCGGTGGCTGGCAAGCCCGCGGCGAGGCCTGCGTCGGCCCCGGGCATCCCGCCGCGCTAGTATCCGGCGGGGCTGACCGGCCCTGTTCGGCCCTGTTGCGCTCGCGAGTATGTGGGTGCTTACATGGGTGCTATTTCAGAAAAGCATCAAACGCTGTCTTCAGAATCAGCGCGCTGACCACCACAATAAAAATGCTGCGCACAAAGCCGGCGCCATGCCGGAGTGCCAGCCGGGTGCCCAGCAAACTGCCCACCACGTTGGCCACGGCCATGGTCAGGGCGAAATGCCACCAGACATGGCCTTTCCAGGCAAACAGCGCCAGCGCGGCCAGATTGGTGGCGATATTGAGCAACTTGGCGGAGGCCGCCGCATTCAGGAAGTCGTAGCCCAGCCAGCGCACAAATAAAAATACCAGGAAGCTGCCGGTGCCGGGGCCAAAAAACCCGTCGTAAAAGCCCAGCACCAGCCCGATGCAGCAGGTCGCTGCCGTTTCGGCGCGGCCGGTAAAGCGCGGTGTATGGTGGCGCCCCAGATCCTTGCGGGCCAGCGTGTAGATCAGCACCCCTACCAGCACGAGGGGCAGGGCCTTGCGCAAAAAGCCCGCCGAAATGAGGGTCACCAGCCAGGCGCCGGCCAAAGAGGCGGCAAAACCGGCCGCTGCAGCCGGCAGCAGGGCCGCCCAGCGCATATCGACCCGGCGCGCAAACTGGACGGTGGCCACCGCCGTGCCCCAGACGGAGGCCCCCTTGTTGACGCCAAACAGCGTGGCCGGCTGGGCGGTGGGAAAGATGGCGAACAGGGCGGGCACCAGAATCAGGCCGCCGCCTCCGACGATGGCATCCACAAAACCGGCCAGCAGGGATGCGCAGGTAACAATCAGCAATTCCATGACTGCCGATTGTCTCATCGCACCGAAATGGTTCGTTGCTATTTAATTGATAGCTGACGACTACAGTGGATCATGGGTCACAGGGGCTTTTGGGTAAAGCGAGTGGCAGGCGAACGGGCATAAAAAAAGCGCTGGGGTTGCCAGCGCTTTGTCAAAAAAACACCTTGTGGAATGTTTGTTTGCTTTGTAATTGCTCTTCGTGTCTCCTCGGCTCCTCGCGTTGCGAGCAGCAGGGCTCGTCAGCAAGACCCTTAATATAGCCTGCGCACTGAGACAGTGCATTAGGAGTTTCCCGAACCTTTTCGGGCGACATCGGTCTTTTCACGCCAAGACGCTTTCGCTTTAGCTGCCCAGCGTGAAGTAAAAGCGCGCACCCTGCTCGGGCGCCGATTCGGCCCAGATCCGTCCGCCGTGCCGCGTGACGATGCGGTGCGCCATCGCCAGGCCAATGCCGGCGCCTGAAAACTCCGAAGGGGAATGCAACCGCTGGAAGGCACCAAACAGCTTGTCGACATAGGCCATTTCAAAACCGGCGCCGTTGTCCGCGATGCAGTAAACCGTCTTCCCGTCGGAGTCGGGCTGGCTGCTGACGCGGATGAGGGCGCTGGCCTGCCGGGACGTGAACTTCCAGGCGTTACCGAGCAAATGCCCGAGCAGGTGCTGGAGCAGGCTGGCATCGCCGTCGGCTTCCAGCGGCGCCTCGACCTCGGTTTGAACGTGGCGCCCCGGCTCCTTGGCCTGAAGCGTGGCCAGCACGGTGGTGCAGATTGCCGCCAGGTCCACCTTTTCGGGTCGGGTCGTCGCCTGCGACAGCTGGGCCAGCGACAGCAGGCTGTCGGTGCGGTCGTTCATCTGGCTGACGCCGGCGCGTATGCGGCTCAGGTAATCCTTGCCGCGCGCTGTCAGGTGGGCCGCCATTTCCCGCTCCAGCAGGCTCGCCAGGCCATTGATGGCAATATAGGGTTGCCGCAGGTCGTGGGCCAGCGAATGCGAAAAAGCCTGCAGTTCCTGGTTGGCCGCTGTCAGCGCAGCGGTTCGCCGTTCCACCCGTTGTTCGAGTTCGGTGTTGAGCCGCATGATGTTGTCTTCGGCGACCTTTCGCTCGGTGATGTCGCGCAAGATGATGCTGCCCTGGATATCGCCGTGGCTGCTGACGTGCTGCGATGCTGAAATTTCGACCGGAAATTTCACGCCGTTGCGACGCACGCACATGAGCTCGCCCCGGTATTTTTCGGGACTGTCCCGCATGTCCTGCAGGCCGGCGTCGTCCACGAGGCCGGCGAGCCCGGCATGGCGCAAGTCCTGCTCGGTCATGCCAAACATGTTGCAGGCGGCCTGGTTGGCCGAGACAATGGTGCCATCCGCCTGCGTCTGGATGAAACCGTCCAGGCTGGTTTCAAAGACCAGGCGAAAACGCTCTTCGCTGATGCGCAGCGTGTCTTCCGCGGCCAGCAGGCTGCGGTAGCGACGCGCCCGGCTTTGCGCCGCCGCGATCAGGTTGGCGGGCTCGACGGGCTTGATGATGAAGTCGTCGCCGCCCTGCTTGAGCGCCTGCGACTGCTTGTCCAGGCTGGTCTCCGTGGAAAGAAAGACGATGGGGATGCGGACAAACTCCTCCTGCTGGCGAATCAGCGCGGCCAGTTCCATGCCGTTGCAGTCGGGCATGTAGATGTCGCAGGTGATGAGGTCGGGACGAAACGCCGTGAGCGGGCCCGTCACGGTGGTGGGATCGGTCACGATGGCGGTTTCCATGCCGGCCGATTGCAGCACCTCGGCATAAAAACCGGCCAGACGTTCATCGTCCTCGATGATCAGCACGCGGTAAGGCCTGGACGGCTCGTCGGAGGTGATGCGGTCCAGGAAACCGAGCAGCGAACGCACATCCAGTGGGTGGGGCAAATAGCCGACACCGCCCGCCCTTACGGCACGCAGCCGGGCCTGGAAATCCGTATTTCCCGCCATGAAGATCAACGGCACCCCCGCCGAAGCGCCGGGGCCGGGCCGGGCCAGCGCGCGCAGCACGAGTTCCTCCTCTTCGGGCAGGCTCACGTTGGCCAGGATGGCCGCTGCCGCGCTGCCGGCCGGGCTGGCGGCCAGCTTTGAGGGACTGTCAAAGACCCGGCCGCGATAGCCCGATTGACCCAGCTGGCGCACCAGGTCGTCGGCCACGTCCGGATCGGGTTCGATGATGTCGATCAGGCGGGCAGGGGGCTGCGCGTCTGGCGCGGGTTTTGATGCCTGCGAAGCCGCCGCTGGGGGCCCGGCTTGCGCCAGCGCCAGCGCGGCCAGCAGCGCTTGCAGGCCGGTGTCCAGCAGGCCGGCGTCCTCGGGTCCGGGTGCCAGCCCCGTGTCCTGGCAGCGCACCAGCGCCTGCTCCAGCGCGCCGGCGGCCGCGCTGATCTGCGGAAAACCAAAGGTGCCGCCAGAGCCGGTGAGCTTGTGCGCCCGCGCCAGCGCGTCGGTGCGTGCGTCGGTGTCGTCGTGCTGTCTGAACTGGCTGAGCGCGCCCTGCAGCTGCTGCACCTCCTGCGGCAACCTGGACAGGTAAAGCTGCCGCAGTTTCTCCAGTTCCAGCGAAAGTTGACGGTGGGGCATGGGGCATCGAGGTGTTGCGGGGGCTCAATGGGGGCTGGCGTCCATTATTGCCCGCCAACGCGGCTTATGGAACAAACCAGCGACAAACCAGCCATGCCCCCGGCCGCCCGCCCGGCGGATTCACACCCCTTCGCGTATCCATTGCGCCGCCTTCTCCGCGATCATCAGCGTGGGCGAGTTGGTATTTCCGCTGGTGATCAGCGGCATCACCCCGGCATCGACGACGCGCAGGCCACGAACGCCGCGTACCCGCAGGTGCGAGTCCACCACCGCGAGGGGGTCGTCGCTGCGGCCCATTTTGGTGGTGCCGACCGGGTGGAAGATGGTGGTGGCAATGTCGCCGGCCAGCCGCGCAAGTTCTTCGTCGGTCTGGAACTGCACGCCCGGCTTGAATTCTTCAGGCCGGTATTTGGCCAGCGCGCTCTGGCTGACAATGCGGCGCGTCACGCGCAGCGAGTCCGCTGCCACCTGGCGGTCCTCCGCCGTGCTCAGGTAATTGGGGGCGATGGCCGGGGCGTCCTCAAAATGGCCGCTCTTGATGTGCACGGTGCCGCGGCTGGTCGGGTTGAGGTTGCACACGCTCGCCGTGAAGGCATTGAAATTGTGCAACGGTTCGCCAAAGGCATCGAGCGACAGCGGCTGCACGTGGTACTCGATGTTCGGGTAGGGATGCTCGGGCGAGCTACGCGTGAAGGCGCCCAGTTGCGACGGCGCCATGCTCATCGGACCGGTCTGGCGAAACGCATATTCGAGCCCGATGCGGGCCTTGCCCCACAGCGAGTTGGCCATGGTGTTGAGCGACAGGCCCCAGCGTTTGCCGCCTTCCAGGGCCTGCACCTTGTAGACCGAGCGGATCTGCAGGTGGTCCTGCAGGTTGGCGCCGACACCGGGCAGGTCCTGCACCACGGGAATGCCGTGCTGCTGCAGCAGGGCGGCCGGGCCGAAGCCCGAGAGCTGCAGAATTTGCGGCGAGCCGATGCTGCCGGCGCACAGGATGACTTCGCCCATGTGTTCCGAGTCCCGGGTGGCCAGCGCGGTGATGCGCCCCTGCCCGGTCCACACCTCGACTCCGGTACAGCGCTGGCTGCCATCGGGCTGCGGCTCGATCACCAGCTTGCACACCTGGGCGCTGGTCCAGAGTTCAAAATTGGGCCGGCCATAGCAGGCCGGCCGCAAGAAGGCCTTGGCGGTGTTCCAGCGCCAGCCGTTTTTCTGGTTGACCTCGAAGTAGCCCACGCCTTCGTTGTCGCCCCGGTTGAAGTCCGGGGTGGCCGGAATGCCGGCTTGGGTAGCAGCCTCGGCAAACGCATCCAGGATGTCCCAGCGCAGCCGCTGTTTTTCGATGCGCCATTCGCCGCCCGCATTGCGGTGGCGCAGCAGCTTCTGGTAGGGGTTGAGCTTGTCCTGCATCAGCTCGGGGGCGGTGCCGCGTGCGCCGTGCATGGCGTCCGCGCCCTTGTAGTAGTCTTCATGCAGCTTGAAATGAGGCAGGGCGTTGTCCCAGCGCCAGGCGCTGTCGCCGGTCAGTTCCGCCCACTGGTCATAGTCGCGTGCCTGGCCGCGCATGTAAATCATGCCGTTGATGCTCGAGCAGCCGCCCAGCGTCTTTCCGCGCGGGTAGCGTAGCGCCCGGCCATTCAGGCCGGCGTCCGGCTCGGTGTTGTACAGCCAGTCGGTACGCGGGTTGCCAATGCAGTGCAGATAACCCACGGGAATGTGGATCCAGTGGTAATCGTCCTTGCGGCCGGCCTCGATCAGCAGCACGCGTTTGGAGGCGTCGGCGCTCAGGCGGTTGGCCAGCAGGCAACCGGCCGTGCCGGCGCCAATGATGATGTAGTCAAAAACCTGGTTCTCGTCTTGCATGGGTGTGCTTCTGGTCTTGCGGCCCCGGTGGGGGCTGTGGGGTGACTTGTTTTGGGCGGGGTAGCGGGGGATACTGCCTGCCTTGCCTAACGCAGAACTGACCAGCTTCAGATTGTGGCAAAAGCTGGCCGGCCCCGCGGCGGGGATTACCCGCTGGCCCCGGTGGCGGCAACCCTGCTGTAGGACCAGAGCGACAGACCGTGCGCATCTGCCCGAATGGGTATTGGCAGCAGTTACCATGACAATTTTGCGCTGGACGCATATGCAAAGGTCGCCGGCCCGCGTCCCGGCTCATTCATGCTTATGGAAGAATCCACTCCCCGCATTGAACAGCAGGACACGCCCGAAGGCCGGCTGTTTGTCGTGCGCGGGGCGTGGACGGCGTCGGGCCTCACGGGCCAGCCGGTGTGGGACGCCCTGACAGCACAGTTCGACACCCTGCGTCGCCATACCGCGCCCTCTGGCGAGGCGTCAGCCGTCCGCTGGGATTTGAGCCTGGTCGACAAGCTCGACCACCTCGGTGCGCAGGTGCTGTGGAATCACTGGGGCCGCGACTGGCCGGCACAGCTGCAGGTCGAACCCAGCCAGCGCGCGGTGCTGGAGACCGTGGCCAAATTCGCGGTCGACCCGCCAAAACCACGCGGGTCCGACTGGAAGGACCTCCTGGTGGTGCTTGGCAACCGGGCGCTGGGCCTGGTCGACCACAGCAAGGGCCTGGTGCGCCTGGTGGGCCAGTTGCTGCTCGACATCATCCGGCTTGTCCGGCACCCGAGGGAGGGCCCCTGGCGTGACCTCTCGGGTCACCTGTACCACATTGGCGCCACGGCGCTGCCCATTACCGCGCTGGTGGGATTTCTGATCGGCGTCGTGCTGGCCTACCTGATTTCGCAGCAGCTGCGCCAGTTCGGAGCAGATGCCTACATCGTGAACATTCTTGGCATCTCGCTGATCCGGGAACTCGGGCCGGTATTGGCGGCCATTCTTATTGCGGGGCGCTCCGGCTCCGCTATCACCGCCCAGATTGGCGTGATGCGCGTGACCGAAGAACTCGATGCCATGCGGGTCATGGGCATCGCCCGGGGCTTCCGGCTGGTGATGCCGCGGGCGCTGGCATTGGCGGTGGTGATGCCGCTGATCAGCGTCTGGACCACGATTGCCGCCCTGCTCGGCGGCATGCTGGCCGCCGACATTTCCATGGGCGTGACGCCCTCGTACTTCATCAACTCGCTGCCGCGGGCAGTGGATGCCGCCAACCTGACGCTGGCCACTGGCAAGTCGGTCGTGTTCGGCGTGCTGATCGCCATGGTGGGATGCCATTACGGCCTGCGTGTCAAACCCAATACCGAGAGCCTGGGGCAGGGCACCACCGCCTCGGTGGTCACGTCGATCACTGTGGTGATTCTGGTGGACGCGCTGTTTGCGGTCGTGTTTAAAAGCGTGGGCATATGAAGTATTGCCCCCACGTTCGCTCACTGCGTGTAGCTCTCTGCCCCCCGAGGGGGCCGCTGCGCCTGCGGTCTGGCAAAGCCAGTCCCGCGGCCCCTGCTGGGGTGGAGAGCCCCCACGCTTGTCACTGCGTGTACTGCGCTGCCCCCCGAGGGGGCCGCTGCGCCTGCGGTCTGGCGAAGCCAGTCCCGCGGCCCCGGCTGGGGTGGAGAGCCCCCACGCTTGTCGCCCGGATGCGAGCCGCCATCACTTTTCAGGTACGGGTTTCGATATGACTGACGCTGTCGTTGAAATCAAAAAGCTGTGGACCGTTTTTGAGAACGGCGACCGCAAAGCTGTGGTGCACAAGGACCTCGATTTGACGGTCGTGCGTGGCGAGGTGCTGTCGCTGGTGGGTGGCTCCGGCACCGGCAAGACGGTGTTGCTGCGGCAGATGCTGGGACTCGAAACGCCGACGCGTGGCGAGATCACCGTGCTGGGCAAACCGGCCGCTGAACTGGGCAAGCGCGGCGCGGCGCGGCGTGTCGGCATGCTGTTTCAGCAGGGGGCGCTGTTTTCGGCCTTCACCGTGCTCGAAAACATCGCTTTCCCGTTGCGCGAACTCAAAACCCTGCCGCTGGCACTGATCCGTGAAGCGGCCATGGTCAAGCTGCAGATGGTGGGCCTGAGCCCGGATACGGCCGACAAGATGCCCAGCGACCTGTCGGGCGGCATGGTCAAGCGGGTAGCGCTGGCCCGCGCCCTCATCATGGATCCACCGCTGCTGCTGCTGGACGAACCCACGGCGGGGCTGGACCCCGACAGCTCGGACAGTTTCTGCTCCTTGCTGCGCGCGCTGCACCGGGACATGGAGCTGACCGTGGTGATGGTCACGCACGACCTCGATACGCTGTTTGAACTCAGCAGCCGCATTGCCGTGCTGGCCGAGCAGCGTGTCATCGTGAACGATGTGCCGCGGGAAGTGGTGGCTTTCCCGCATCCTTTCATCCATGAATTTTTTCTCGGCGAAAGGGGCCAGCGCGCGATGGAACTGCTGCGCGAATACCCCTTCACGGTCTAGCGCAAACCAGAAAGGTCTTCAAGATGGAAAACAAAGCCCATGCCATGGCCGCCGGCGCCTTTGTGCTGGTGGTTACTGCCCTGCTGGTGTTGCTGGCAATCTGGCTCACGCGCGACAACACCCAGCGCGACCTGTATGAAATGAGTACCGGTGAAAGCGTCTCGGGCCTGCAGCCCCAGGCCGCGGTGCGTTTTCGCGGCGTACCGGTCGGCAAGGTCGAGTTGATCGGCTTTGACGACAAGGTCAAGGGCAATGTGCTGCTCCGTGTGTCCATAGACCGCAGCGCGCCCGTGACGAAATCGACGTTTGCCACGGTGGCCTCCCAGGGCGTGACGGGACTGGGGTTTATTCAGCTCGACGACGATGACTCCTCGCCGGAACGCCTGGTGCCCAACGACGAAGACCCGCCACGCATACCGCTCAAGCCGGGCGGCTTGGACAAGCTGCTCAAGCAAAGCGATGTGATCTTTGACCAGGTGGAGCAGGCCAGCACACGCCTGAACAAGCTGCTGTCCGACGAGAACCAGGCCGCCGCGACCTCTGCCATCACGCAACTCGGCGAGGCGGCCGGCAGCCTCAACCGCGTGGCCAAGGGTCTTGAGCCCACGGTGGCGACCTTGTTGGGCCTGTCACGCGACGCCACCGTCACGCTGAAATCCGTCAAGACGGCCGCAGACGACGTCAGCACGACAGCCACCCGCTTGAGCGAAAAAGGCGGAGCGCTCGACAAGCTCTCTGAAGGCGGGACGGCCCTGGCCGCGGGCGTGGAAACCTTCGGTGCCGCCACGCTGCCCAAGCTGGGTGAAGTGGCTGATGAGGCCGCGCGTGCCATGCGCCAGTTGCGCCGCACCGTGAACGCGGTGGACGACAACCCGCAGTCCCTGATTTTCGGCAATGGCCCGCCCGTACCCGGTCCCGGCGAGGCAGGATTTTCCGTCAACGGAGAAAAAAAATGAGGCTGATTTTTTTCAAATCCCATCAAGACGTTGCGAATTCAATAGCTGATGCCGGGCGGTTTTACTGGATGAAATATCTTTTTTGTTCGGTGGCTGTGGCCTTGGCGCTGGGCGGCTGCTCGGCCCTGCCGGACAAGCCAACGCGCGCCACCATGTACGACTTTGGGCCCGGTGCGCTGTCAACGAATCCCGGCACACGCGAGGCGCCCTTGCCGCCGCTGGCGATCGACGACATCGGAACCAGTGGCGGCGCGCTGGACAACATGGCGCTGCTCTACCGCCTGGCCTATGCGGACGCACAACAGCTGCGCCCCTATTCCCAGGCGCGCTGGAGCATGCCGCCCGCACAATTGATACGCCAGCGCCTGCGCGAGCGGCTGAGCCAGCGCCGCGCGGTGTTCAACGCCGGCGAGAGCGCGGCCCTTAACCGTACCCAGAACGCGGTGCTTCCGCGGCTGCTGCGGCTGGACCTTGAGGAGTTCAGCCACCTCTTCACCGCACCCGATGCCAGTGTCGGCCTGATTCGCCTGCGCGCCACGCTGGTGGACGTCACGCCCGCCGGCGAAAAGCTGGTGGCGCAGCGCCATGTGATCGTGCAGCGTCCCGCGCCCAGTGCGGATGCCCCCGGCGGCGTGCGGGCGCTGACGGCGGCCACCGATGCGGCGATCGAGGAGCTGGAGCAGTGGTTGCAGCAGGCGCCCGCGCGCTAAACCAGCGGCACGCATGAAGACACTTCAAGAGCAACTCGACGCTGCCGGCCTGCGCGTGTTTGGCTGCTGCGAGCGGCTGAGCGCCTATGGTCCCGGCCTGCTGCAGAATTCTCCGCTGCTGCAGGACTTCACCCCTGCGGAGGCAGATATCCTGGGCGCCTCCATGCTGCTGGTGCGTGCCGAGCCTGGCCAGGTCATGATCCGGGAGGGCGAGTCGGGTGACTGGATGATGCTGATCCTCAAAGGCACCGTCGACGTGACCAAGCGCGTCGAGCCGCAGGGCGATGCGGCGGACGCAGGTGCGCCGGCCCAGGTCTCGCGGGTGGCCGTGGTGCGCAGCGGCGCGGCCGTGGGTGACATGTCCATGCTCGACAACGAGCCGCGCTATGCCAGCTGCACCGCGATCGAAGCCGTAGAGGCCGGTGTGTGGGGGCGCCATGAGATTGCCCGGTTGATCCGCGACCACCCCGGCGTGGGCGCCAAGCTGTTGGTGAAAATCACCCAGCTGATGGCGCAACGCTTGCGCAACACCAGCAACCAGCTGGTCAAGCTGCTGAGAAAAAAATAGACCACCCCCGTCCGGGCTCACTTCGTGTAGCCCGTTCCCCCCTCAAGGGGGCGGCGCCTGGGGCCGGCGAAGCCGGACCCGCGGCCCCCACTGGTGAAATACCCCACTGGTCGCGCCCACAGAACTCTTCAACCCAGCATGAGCCGCGGAACCGGCTTTGCCGGGCCGCAGGCGGGCGGCCCCCTCGGGGGGCAGCGCATTACACGCAGTGAAAAGCGTGGGGGCCATTTAACTGCGCAGTACGGGGAACAGTTTGCCCAGGCCGTCGGCCATGACTTCCACGGCCAGCGCGGCCAGTATCAGTCCCATCAGGCGTGTCATGACATTGATGCCGGTTTTCCCCAGCACGCGGGCAATCGGTTCGGCCAGCGAAAAACACAACGCCGTCGCCAGGCCGATCACCACGCCGTAGCCCACCAGGGTTCCGAGCTGGAAAAACGTCTTGGCCTTTTCCGCATAGATCACCACGGTGGACATGGTGGCCGGGCCGGTGAGCAGCGGGATGGTCAGCGGCACCACGGCAATGCTGGCACCCCTGGCCGCCTTTTCCGCCCCGTCTTCCATCTCGTGGGTGTTGGGTTTGGCTTCGGCTGGCTGGGCATTGAGCATGTTCATGGAACTGATCAGCAGCAGCATGCCGCCGCCCACCTGGAAGCTTGCCAGCGAGATGCTGAAGAACTCGAGAATCTGCAGCCCCGCGAGGGCGCTGATGGCAATCACGACAAAGGCGCTGAACGATGCCGTGGCGATGGTGCGCCGCCGCTGCGGTTTTGAAAAATCCTGTGTGTAGTGAATAAAAAACGGCACGATGGCCAGCGGGTTGACGATGGCCAGCAGGGTCACCAAAGGTTTGAAGTCCATCATTGCTCTTTCAATGAGTCCATGCAATTTTCCGACGGCCGCCCCTGGGAAAATTAGCCCCCGAGGGGCTGGAGCCTGCGGCTCCAAGCCTGCTTGAGCAGGCTTGGACAGGCGACAGAGGCGAAGCGTCTGGCGAGCCGCGGCCTGCAAGGCCTCGCGCCTTACGCAAAGCGAAAAGCGCGGGGGCCATGCCATCCATCAGCGGCCGCCGGTGACGTCAAGCAAGGCGCCCGTGGTGTAGCTGGCCTGGTCGCCCAGCAGCCAGACGATCGATTCAGCCACTTCCCGGGCAGTACCGGCGCGCTGCATCGGCACCTGGGGCGCCACGTCGCGCGCGCGGTTGGGCAGCCCGCCCGAGGCGTGGATGTCGGTCTCGATGATGCCCGGGCGAACCGCGTTGACCCGGATGCCTTCAGCGGCGACTTCCTTCGCCAGCCCCACGGTGAAGGTATCGATGGCGCCCTTGGCCGATGCATAGTCCACGTACTGGCCCGGCGAGCCGAGCCGGGCGGCGGCACTGGACACATTGACGATGCTGCCACCGCTGCCGCCATAACGCGTGCTCATGCGTTTGACCGCTTCGCGGGCACAGAGAAAAGAGCCGAACACATTGATTGCAAACATGCGCTGGAGGCGTTCCAGCGTGATGCCGTCGACCCGCGTGGTCTGGTCCACGACGCCCGCGTTGTTGACCAGTGCGTTCAAGCGGCCGAGTTTGGCATCGACCGTTTCGAACATGGCCAGCACCTCGTGCTCCTTCGCCACGTCGGCCTGCACGCTGAGGGCCTGGCCCCCGCCTTCGCGAATCTGCCGGACCACCGCCTCAGCCGCCATCGAATTGCTGGCGTAGTTGACGGCAACCGCAAAACCCTGCCGGGCCACCAGCAGGGCTGCCGCCGCGCCAATGCCGCGCGAGCCCCCGGTAATCAGAACAACTTTGGACAAGGCCTGTCTCCTGCAAAAAAGGGCAATCCCGTGTACAAACCGGGCTTGAATCAGGTCAATGTACTTTAATTGGTGCCGGATGGCGCGCACTTTCAACCGGAGACTGTTTTGAGCTCATCAGTGGACTATTACTTCTCGGCGCAGAGCCCATGGACCTACCTGGGGCATGAGCGCTTTGCGCAGATGGCCCGTGCCAGCGGCGCGCTGGTACGCGTGATGCCGGTGGACCTGGGCGGCAAGGTTTTCCCCGTTTCAGGCGGCCTGCCGCTGGGCGAGCGCGCCCCGCAGCGGCAGGCCTACCGGCTGCTGGAGCTGCGGCGCTTCTCGGACCACCTGCGCATGCCGCTGAACCTCAAGCCCAGATACTTTCCGGTGGCCGGGGACGATGCCTCGCGCCTCATCATCGCGGTGGACCTGCACGACGGCAGCGACGCGGCCATGAAAATAGGCGGCGCGATCTTCACGGCGGTGTGGGTGCGCGAGCGCAACATCGCCGATGCGCAAGTCCTGGCCGAACTGCTTGCCGAATGCGGTTTGAGTGCCGGGCGCCTGGAGCAGTCCCGCGACCCGGCCGTGCAGGCGCATTACGAGGCCAATACGCGGCGGGCCATTGACGCCGGCGTGTTCGGCGCGCCCAGCTATGTGGTTGACGGAGAGCTGTTCTGGGGTCAGGATAGGCTCGATTTTGTGGAGCGCAAGCTCAAGGCCGGCTAGGGTCACTTCGGGGCACCCGGCCCCTTGCCGTTCCATGGCCTGATTTCGATTTTCAATCCCGGCTTCGCCGGTTTCCAACAGAGGAGTATCCATCTCATGGGCCAATTCATTGAACTCAAGTCAGCCGACGGTTTCGCCGTTCCGGCGTACGTGGCACAGCCCGAGGGCACACCCCGCGCCGCGGTCGTGGTGCTGCAGGAAATCTTCGGTGTCAACTCGCACATCCGCGCCGTTGCCGACCGCTTCGCGGCGCAGGGCTATCTGGCGGTGGCGCCGGCTACCTTTGCGCGCGTCAAACCTGACGTGGATCTGGGCTACACCGAGGCCGACATGACGGCCGGCTTCGAGCTGAAAACCGCCGTGGCCGCGCTGCCGGGCGCCGGGGTGCTGCCAGACATTCAGGCGGCGATTGACCATGCGGCCCAGACCAGCGGCGGCAAGGTGGGCATCATCGGGTTTTGCTGGGGCGGGCTGCTGACCTGGCATGCCGCCTGCATGCTCAAGGGCTTGAGCGCGGCCATCGCCTATTACGGTGGCGGCATCACGGCCGAGGACGAAATTGCGCGCCAGCCGCAGTGCCCGGTCATGGCGCACTTCGGTGACCAGGACCACTGGATCCCGATGGAAGGCATTGCCGCGTTCACCAAGGCGCACCCGGAAGTGGAAGTGTATGTGTACGCGGCCAACCACGGCTTCAATTGCGACCAGCGCGGCTCCTACAACGAAGCGGCTGCCAACCTGGCGCGCGAGCGTTCGCTGGCCTTTTTTGCCGCCAAGCTGGCCTGAGGCCCCATGCCGACGACGGCGGGTTTCAGGCCGATGTGGCTTGCAGCCCATGTGAGACGGGTGTGTGCAGCGATTGCCTTGATAGCGCTCGGTGCCCCCGGCCAGGCCGCTGACTATGCCGGCCCGCTGTTTGATGCCCACCTGCATTACAACGAGGAAGCCTGGAACTGCCGGGAACGCAGCGCCGGGCCGCCCCAAGCAAGTTCAGCACCGTTTTCTCATGAAAGGGGCAGCGCAACGCCGAAGGCACGCGAAGCGACAAGCGTGGGGGCTTCGTGTAGCGGTCCGCACGGCCCGGCCGATGTGCTGGCCCGCATGAAGCGCAACGGCGTGAAGGCCATCGTGGCCAACTCCCGGCCCAATGACGGCACCCGGGCGCTGGCCTCGCTGGAGCAGACCCGGCAGGCCGGTGTCACGGTCGTGCCCTTCATCCGCCTTTACCGCAACCGCGCCGACTACGACAACTGGTTCCGCGATGAATCGATTTACGAGATGGTGCAGGCGGAATTTGCCCGCGGTGTTTCGGGCGACCAGGCCGGACCTTACAAGGGCATTGGCGAATTCCATTTGTATGACAGCGCCAACGCAAAGGAGACCAACGGGCCGGTGGCCAGAAAGCTCATGCAGTTTGCTGCGAAACATCAGCTGGCGGTTCTTGCGCATGTGGACGACACGGCGATTGACCTGCTGATGGCCCACGCACCCGAAGCCCGGCTGATCTGGGCGCATACCGGCATTGGCGGCCCGCCCGTGGCGCGGGTGGATGAACTGCTGGCCAAATACCCGCAGCTCATGGGTGAGCTGTCATACCGCCCGGGTCTGGTTTGTGAGGACGGGAAACTGTGCGCCGAGTGGCGCGCGCTGCTGCTCAAATATCCCGGCCACTTCATGATCGGATCGGACACCTGGGTCAACCAGCGCTGGCTGTATTACGACGACCTGATGAAAGGGTACAGAGTCTGGCTGGGCGACCTGCCCGCCGACGTGGCGCGCAAGATTGCCTGGGGCAATGCGGCCGGGATTTTTGGCATCGCAGCAAAGTAAAACCACCCCTGGACCTCCCCGTACCCTCCAGCAGGGGCCGCGGAACCGGCTTAGCCGGGCCGCAGGCGCAGCGCCCCCCTGGGGGGCAGCGCAGTACACGAAGTGACAAGCGTGGGGGCACAATACCCCAGATGATCCAGCTTTATTACTCCCCCAGTTCCGCCGCCATGGCGCCGCATATCCTACTTGAAGAGCTGGGCGTGCCGTTCGAGAAAATCCTGGTCGACACCTCCACGGGTGCGCACCGCAGCGAGACCTATCGCCGGATCAATCCCAATGGCCTGGTGCCGGCGCTGGCCGATGGCGACCTGGTGCTCTACGAATCCGCCGCGATCTGCCTGCACCTGTGCGACACCCATCCGCAGGCCGGCCTGGCGCCGGCGCTGGGAAGCGCCGAGCGCGCACACTTTTACAAATGGCTGATGTGGCTCACCAACACCCTGCAGGCCACGCTGATCATTTATTTTTATACCGAGCGCTGGATGGATGAAGGCAACAGCGCCGGCGTTGCGGAGCTGAAGGCGCATGCCGAGGCCAAGGTTGGCCTGATGCTGGACCAGCTGGATGCCGAGCTGGCGCGGCTTGAAGCAAGCCATGCCAAGCCCTGGCTGCTCGGGGCGGATTTCTCGGCGGTGGACATCTACGCGATGATGCTGTGCCGCTGGACGCGCAACTTCGCCTCGTCGCCGGCCCGCAACCGTACCCATCTGGGGCCGTATCTGCAACGTGTACTGGCGCGCCCTGCCGTGATCCGGGCGTTTGCCGCCGAAGGCCTGGCCCAGCCCTGGGTTTAGCCAGTTGTCTGGCCATTCAGCGTCTGCGCTGCGGGGTCGTTTTGCTGCGCCTGATCGATCTGGGCAATCAGCTTTTCGGGGTCCGTGGTTTCCTTCGGGAGGCGTGTGCTAGTGGCTGGTCCTGGCCAGGTAACGTTTGCGCCAGAACACGGCCGCCACCACCGCCACAATGAGCACCATGACGGCAAGGGTCCACCAAAACCCTGACGATGAATGGATGATGGGCAGGAACTCGAAGTTCATGCCGAAAAATCCGGTGATCAGGTTCAGCGGCAGGAAGATGGCCGTCAGCGCCGTCAGGGTCCGCATGATGTCGTTGGTGCGGTGGCTTTGCGCATTGAAATGCATTTGCACGGCGGTCTCCGCGCTTTGCTCCATACGGCGGACATGGTGCACGACGCGCTCGATGTGTTCGAGCACATCGCGGGAGCGCACCTTGAGCAGCTCGCGTTCGCGCTGCGCGGCGGGCGTGGTGCCCTCGGGCCAGGTTTCAACCGAATCGATCCAGTCCTGGGTCGCCGCCCGCTGGTCTTCACAAATCTCGTCGAGCTGGTGCATCGCCAGGCGCGCCTCCATCAGCGCGCTCCAGTTGTTGAACCTGGTGTGGGGGTTGAGCAGTTCGTTTTGCCAATGGTCAAGCTGCCGTGTCAGCTCGCGCCGCAAGGCGAGGTAGCCGTCCACGATGTGGTTGACGATGCGCAGCATCAGGTCTGCCGGGCTGGCCGGCAACCTGACACCGGCATCGCGTGATTCGGATGAGGTGGCATTGAGCAATTTCTGGGCGTAGGCCTCGCGCACCGCGCAGTCAGCGGGATGCACGGTCAGCAGCACACGGTCAAACACTGCAAAGCCGACCGGGCTGGTGTCG
Organism: Polaromonas sp. P4_F9; assembly: GCF_056401235.1. Taxonomy (NCBI): domain Bacteria; kingdom Pseudomonadati; phylum Pseudomonadota; class Betaproteobacteria; order Burkholderiales; family Comamonadaceae; genus Polaromonas; species Polaromonas sp. P4_F9. The sequence continues at coordinate 118,402 of NZ_JBFUJT010000008.1, forward strand.
ATGCGCTGCAGGATAGGCGGGCCGCCGCGCTTGCGGCTCTGGTGCAGCGGCTGCCCGGGTTGCGCCAGATCGGTTTCCGTCTGGCCGGTAGCCAGCCGGCGAAACACCAGAACGTCGTATTGCGAGGTGTAGTCGTAATGCGAAGGCAGCTGGTTGTTCAGCAGGTCGCTGACATGCAGGTCCACCAGCTGCGTGCCGCACAGGGTCTGCAGGCAGGCCTGGATTTGCGCTTGCAGCACCTCGAACTCGCGCCGCGCACAGGCGATCCAGACAAAGCCCTGCGCGGGCAGCTGGGCGGGCAGGGCATCGGTTTCGACAATGCCCTGGGTGCCGGAGGAAATATTGAAAACACGCATGGACGCTGAAACCCCTGCAGTTGAGTATCAAATTGGCCTGTAGCCCTTGCCGGCTGGCTGTACCAGGCTACTTTTTGATCGTAACCCCGGGCGGCGCGGCAAGGCGGAAAGGCAGAAAGGCAGAACGGCGCTCTCAGGCCTGCCGCAACTGCCTGGCGGCGTCTATTGCGAAGTAGGTCAGCACGCCGTCGGCGCCTGCCCGCTTGAAGGCCAGCAGGCTTTCCATCATCACCGCGTCGTGGTCCAGCCAGCCGTTCTGGGCGGCGGCCTTGAGCATGGCGTACTCGCCGCTGACCTGGTAGGCGAAGGTGGGTACCTGAAATTCGTCCTTCACGCGCCGCACGATGTCCAGATAGGGCATGCCGGGCTTGACCATCACCATGTCGGCGCCTTCGGCAATGTCCATGGCCACCTCGCGCAGCGCCTCGTCGCTGTTGCCCGGGTCCATCTGGTAGACCTTTTTGTCGGCCTTGCCCAGGTTGCCGGCGGAGCCGACCGCGTCGCGAAAGGGGCCGTAAAAGGCACTGGCGTATTTGGCGCTGTAGGCCATGATGCGGGTATGGATGAGTTTTCTGGCTTCCAGCGCCTGGCGGATCGCGCCGATCCGGCCATCCATCATGTCGCTGGGCGCCACGATGTCCACACCGGCTTCGGCCTGGGTCAGCGCCTGCCCGACCAGGACCTCGATGGTTTCATCATTCAGGATGTAGCCGGTCGGGTCGGGCAGGCCATCCTGCCCGTGGCTGGTGAAGGGGTCGAGCGCCACGTCGGTCATCACGCCCAGTTCGGGAAACCGCTTCTTCAGCTCGCGCACCACTCGCGGCACCAGCCCCTCGGGGTTCAAGGCTTCCCGCCCGTCGGGGGTCTTCAAGGAGCCGTCGATCACCGGAAACAGCGCCATGACCGGTATGCCCAGTTTGACGCACTCTTCGGCCACCGGCAGCAGCAAATCCAGGCTGAGCCGCTCCACGCCCGGCATCGAGGCGATGGGTTCGCGGCGCTGGCTGCCGTCGGTGACGAAGACCGGATAAATCAGGTCGTGCGCGCTGAGGACGTTTTCGCGGACCAGGTTGCGGGTGAAGCTGTCGCGGCGCAGGCGCCGGGGCCGGCCGATGGGGAAGGGGGCGAAGTTGGAAGCGTGCAGGGTCATGGCCAAATTGTGCCAAAGCTTCGTCCCGGCCACGAATTATTTGCCCCGCAGGCTTTGGCGGTCCGCTTTGTTTCGGCCTGAAATTGCAGGATTCTGTCCAAACGCCCATTGCCAAGGCCTGTCCGGGGTGGTTAGAATCCACGCGTGTGGTTACCAGTTTGGAAGCTGCATCCCGCTTTTCCTCCCTGAGCGGGGCCTTTGCGTGTGACAGCAAAAAGGCTTACCAGCCCGGTTGGCCTTGTGCCAGCCGGGCATTTTTTTGCCCGCTCGGGGCGAACCCCCCATCACGCAAAGGGAAAAGCGAAAGCGGTCTCAACTGCTGGGCGGGTTTTTAAACCAGTAGGGGCTGCGGGACTGGCTTCGCCAGACCGCAGGCGCAGCGGCCCCCTCGGGGGGCAGCGCATTACGCGAAGTGAAAAGCGTGGGGGCTACAAACGTGGGGGCTACACTCCCCCGGATGCTCTGGGTCAAATCACTTCACATCGTTTTTGTTGCCAGCTGGTTTGCGGGGCTTTTTTACCTGCCGCGCATTTTTGTAAACTTGGCTATGGTGCCGCCGGCAAGCGTGGCGGAGCGCGAGCGGCTGATCCTGATGGCGCGCAAGCTGATGCGTTTCACCACCATCCTGGCGGTTCCGGCCCTGGGCTTCGGCCTGTGGCTGTACCTCGGCTACGGCATTGGACGCGGCCCGGGCAGCGGCTGGATGCACGCCAAGCTGGCTGTGGTGGTGCTGGTGATCGGCTACCACCACGCCTGCGGCCGCCTGCTGGCCAAGTTCGTGGCCAATCGCAATACACGCAGCCACCAATGGTTTCGCTGGTTCAACGAAGTCCCCGTGCTGCTGCTGCTGGCCGCAGTGATCCTGGTCGTCGTCAAGCCTTTTTAGAAACAGTTCATCCCAACCAGCACCATCGTGACACAACCGGACACACCAGCAGACGCGGGCAGGCCGGCTTTGCCGGATGCCATGCGTCGCCCCCTGCAAGGGGGGGCGGCACTACACGAAGCGCAGCGAAGTGAGAACGTCGGGGGTGCGCCCAGAACCACCGCCTGGCCGCTGGCACTGGTAGCCATCTGCCTGATTGTTTACGCAAGCCTTTATCCGTTTGCCGACTGGCGCGACCAGGGCATCTCGCCGCTGCGGTTTCTGACGGCGCCGTTGCCGCGCTACTGGACCGGTTTCGATGTCGGTGCCAACCTGCTGGGCTATGCGCCGCTGGGGTTGCTGCTGACGCTGTCGGTGTTGTCGACGTTCGGCAGCCGGCGCGCCGGGTGGTCGGTCTGCGCGGCGGTTCTGATGGCGGCGCTGCTGTCGCTGACCATGGAAACGCTGCAAAGCTACCTGCCATCGCGCATCGCTTCCAACGTGGATCTGGCCCTCAATACGCTGGGTGCCTTGCTGGGCGCCTGCTGCGCATGGGTGCTGGAGAAAACCGGCCTGGTGGATCGCTGGAGCCGCTTCAGGGGGCGCTGGTTTGCCCAGGATGCAAGTGGCGCGCTGGTGCTGCTGCTGTTGTGGCCGCCCGCGTTGCTGTTTCCGGCGGCGGTGCCCCTGGGGCTGGGCCAGGTTTTCGAGCGGCTGGAGTCTGCGCTCGCCGAAGCCCTGATGGACTCCCCCTTCCTGGAGTGGATGCCGGTGCGGGATGTGGAGCTGCAGCCGCTGGTCCCGCTTGCCGAACTGGTGTGCGTGGCGCTCGGCGCGCTGATTCCCTGCCTGCTGGGCTACAGCGTCATCCGTACGCTGTGGCAGCGCCTGGCCTTCGCGGCGGCGATGCTGGCGACCGGCGTGGCCGCCTCGGCGTTGTCGGCGGCCCTCAGCTATGGGCCCGAGCATGCCTGGGCCTGGCTGGATGTGCCGGTGCAGGCGGGTGTGGCGCTCGCAACCGTGCTGGCCGTGATGCTGCTGGCCGTGCCGCGCCGTGGCGCTGCAGCCGTTGCCCTGCTGGCGCTGGCGATCCAGCTGGGGCTGCTGAACCAGGCGCCTGCCGATCCCTATTTCGCCCAGACCCTGCAAACCTGGGAGCAGGGCCGCTTTATCCGTTTTCACGGCCTGGTTCAGTGGCTGGGCTGGCTGTGGCCCTATGCGGTCATGCTGTATGTGCTGGTGCGGCTTTCCAGCCCCGAACACCCGCCGCCGGGTGAAAAGTAAAATCGGTCCATGACCCCATCCATTTCCCCAGACGTCGCCCCGGCGGCCGCCAAGGCCGACTCCTATTACGAGCGGCATATTTTCTTTTGCCTGAACCAGCGCGCCCCTGGCGAAGACTGCTGCGCCAATCACCGCGCGCAGGAAGGTTTTGACCGTTGCAAGTCACAGGTGAAGGCGGCCGGACTGGCGGGGCCGGGCAAAGTGCGCGTCAACAAGGCCGGCTGCCTGGACCGCTGTGCCGGCGGCCCGGTGGCGGTGGTTTATCCCGAAGCGGTCTGGTACAGCTATGTGGATGCCGACGATATCGATGAGATCGTCGAGTCCCACCTCAAGAATGGCAAGGTGGTGGAGCGCCTGCTGACGCCCGCGCATCTGGGTCGTTGAGGTGAGGCTGGGCGAGCCGGTGCGGCGCTTCGGGCCCGGTACAGGACGGACAGGTCGATCCTCTTTTTGTGGCGTCTCAACTGAACAGAAAGTTTTCCCGTGAATTCCCACACCCGCAAATCAAGCATCCAGGGTCCGGCCGGCGCCCTGGAAATTGCGCTGGACGCACCCGCCGGCATTTCCCGGGGCATGGCCATCATTGCCCATCCGCACCCGCTGTTCGGCGGCACGATGGACAACAAGGTGGTGCAGACCCTGGCGCGAGCCTTTCTTCACTGCGGCTGGACGGCCGTGCGCTTCAACTTCCGGGGCGTGGGCGGCAGCGCCGGCAGCCATGACGAGGGCCGGGGCGAGCTCGACGACCTGCTGGCCGTCGTGGAACATGTGTCGCCCATGGCGAATGGCGACGCCGGCGGGGGTGGGAGCGCGCTGGCACTGGCCGGGTTTTCCTTTGGCGCTTTTGTCACCACGCATGCCTTTGCCCGCCTCAACCCGGTTCGCGCTATTGAAAAACTCGTGCTGGTCGGCACCAGCGTCAGCCGGGCGCCGGCCGCGCCGATTGACGCGGCCGCGCACCTGAAGACGCTGGTGGTCCATGGCGAGCAGGACGACACCGTGCTGCTGCCCGCCGTGCTGGATTGGGCGCGCCCACAGGCACTTCCTGTTACGGTTGTGCCCGGAGGCGGCCATTTCTTTCATGGACAATTGCCGCTGCTGAAAAATCTGGTGATCCGCCACCTGGCTTCGCCCGCGCTCTGAGCTTTTCGGATCCTTTGCGGTTTCTCGCTTCCCTTTCTCCCATTCCTCCCCCTTTTTTCCTTCCCCTTAACGAGTTTCCCGACATGTACTGTTCACTCAAGGCTCCAGGCGGCCTGCGCGGCGCCGCCGCCACCCTGCTCCTGGTTGCCTCCTTTTTCCTTCCCGCCGCGCGCGCTCAAGCCCCCCAAGTGCCCGAGATCGCCGCGCGTTCGTATTTGCTGCTGGATATGACGGCGAACCAGATCCTGGCGGCCAAAGACATTGATTCCCCGATCGAGCCGGCCTCGCTGACCAAGCTCATGACCGAGTACCTGGTGTTTGACGCGCTCAAATCCAAAAAAATCGACCTCAAGCAAACCTTCGGCGTGAGCGAGCGGGCCTGGAAGATGCCGGGCTCCCGCATGTTCATCGACCCCAAAATGCAGGTGCCGGTGGAAGACCTGATCAAGGGCATGGTGGTGCAGTCGGGCAACGATGCCACGATGGCGCTCGCCGAAGGCGTGGGCGGAACGGCTGAGCACTTTGTGCGGCTCATGAACGAGCAGGCCAAGGCCCTGGGCATGAAATCCACGGCCTATAAAAACCCGGAAGGCCTGACCGAGCCGGGGCACACCACCACGGCACGCGACCTGAGTATCCTGGCGACCCGACTGATGCGTGATTTCCCCGACTACATCGGCTATTCAGCGATCAAGAAGTACCGCTATCCCGGCACGCCTGCGGCCAATGACACCAACCGCAACACCCTGCTGTTCCGGGATCCCACCGTGGACGGCCTGAAAACCGGCCACACCGAGGCAGCGGGTTACTGCATGATCGCCACGGCCAGGCGCGACTTCCCGAATCTGGGCGCCGGCGGCGCCCCCGGTGGCCGTCGCCTGCTGGCCATCGTGCTGGGCACGTCCAGCGACAGCGCCCGCGCCAACGAGTCGCAAAAACTGCTGAACTGGGGCTACACCGCCTTTGAGGCGGTCAAGCTCTTCGACGCGGGGCAGGCAGTGGTCGCGCCTTCGGTCTGGAAAGGCAAGAGTTCTACCGTGAAGCTGGGCCGACCCGAAGCCATTGTGGTCGCCGTGGCGGCTGGCAGCGCTCCCAAGGTGAAAACCCAGGTCGCCAGGCCCGATCCTTTGGTGGCGCCTTTTGTGAAGAGCCAGCAGCTGGGAGTCCTCAAGGTCATGCTGGGTGAGAACCCCACGCCGGTGGCCGAGGTGCCGCTGGTGGCGCTGGAGGCCGTGGAAGAGGCGGGCATTCTCGGGCGCGCCTGGGACTCCATCCGCCTCTGGATCAAGTAAGCCGTCGCATCTGATGCGCCAGGTCTTCGGAAAACCTAGAGTGAAGAATTCAATGTTGGCGCATACTTTTTTGAAAGTGTGCGCTAACACTATTGCTTAAGGTCGTTCGCCTTACGGTCTGAAATCCGCCGTCGGGAGCGGTGATCTCATGGCAGGCGGACGCCATCATTGCGGCGCTGGCCGCGTTTTGCTTGAGCGTTTTCACTATCCGGTTTATACTAGAAGGCTTTTCCGCTTTTGCAGCGGGAAATATTTGTGGCCGCGCATCAACCGCGGTAATTAGTTTTCAGACGTTTAGGGACGTTTTTCAATGCCAACCATCAATCAGTTAGTCCGTCAGGGGCGCGAGGTCGAAAAGATCAAGTCCAAGAGCCCTGCGATGGAGAATTCTCCGCAGCGCCGCGGTGTGTGCACCCGTGTGTACACCACGACGCCTAAAAAGCCAAACTCCGCTCTGCGTAAGGTCGCCAAGGTGCGCCTGACCAACGGGTTTGAAATCATTTCCTACATCGGCGGCGAAGGCCACAACCTGCAGGAACACAGCGTGGTGCTGGTTCGCGGCGGTCGTGTCAAGGACTTGCCTGGTGTGCGTTACCACATCGTTCGTGGCTCGCTCGACCTGCAAGGCGTGAAAGACCGCAAGCAGTCGCGTTCCAAGTACGGTGCGAAGAAGCCAAAGGCCAAATAAGCCAAACCGGCTCGGGTTTTTCTCTTTACTGAGAGCTCGCGCCAGAAGAAGTTGTCACAGAAGTCTGTGATAGTTCCTTCGAAACAGGTGTTTCACTCGCCCTGGCAGGTGTTTGAAACGAAGTGACCCAAGTGCAAATTGGTTGCGCCGGTCGAGTAAGTGAGGGTTTGATAACTCTCGCGGTGTTGCCTTAAGAGGCGGCGCCAACTGAAGCAAAGAGGTGAAAAAATGCCACGTCGTCGCGAAGTCCCTAAACGTGAAATTCTTCCTGATCCAAAATTTGGCGATGTTGATCTCGCCAAATTCATGAACGTGATCATGCAGGGCGGCAAGAAGGCCGTCGCAGAGCGCATCATTTATGGCGCGCTCGACTTTATCGAGAAAAAGAACCCCGGCAAAGATCCGCTGGAGGCTTTCCATATGGCCATCGGCAACATCAAGCCCATGGTTGAGGTGAAATCCCGCCGTGTCGGCGGCGCCAACTACCAGGTGCCGGTTGAAGTGCGTCCCGTCCGCCGTATGGCCCTGGCCATGCGCTGGCTGAAGGAAGCCGCCAAGAAGCGCGGCGAGAAGTCCATGTCCCTGCGTCTGGCCAATGAGCTGATGGAGGCGACCGAAGGCCGTGGCGGCGCCATGAAGAAGCGTGACGAAGTTCACCGCATGGCAGAAGCTAACAAGGCGTTCAGCCACTTCCGCTTCTAAGTTCCGATTGCAGTGTTTGCTGCATTGATTTGACGGGTTGCCGGGCGGTCTCAAGGTGGTCATCACCTTGATTCTTGGCGGTTCAACCCCAATTTCTGCCAGCTGGGCGTACGACGCCACAGCCGGCAGATGCTTCAAAAACAATGAGAGCTGTTTTTGGCAACGAGTCTTTGTTCGTCAACCCGAACTGAAAGTAATTTATGTCCCGCGCTACCCCCATTCAAAACTACCGCAACATCGGCATTTCCGCGCACATTGATGCCGGCAAGACCACGACCACCGAGCGGATTCTCTTTTACACCGGTGTGAACCACAAGATTGGTGAAGTGCACGACGGCGCCGCCACCATGGACTGGATGGAGCAGGAGCAGGAGCGTGGCATCACGATCACTTCCGCTGCCACCACCTGCTTCTGGAAGGGCATGGACACGTCCCTGCCTGAGCACCGCATCAACATCATCGACACCCCTGGCCACGTGGACTTCACCATCGAGGTGGAGCGTTCCATGCGCGTGCTCGACGGCGCCTGCATGGTGTACTGCGCAGTGGGCGGCGTTCAGCCCCAGTCTGAAACCGTCTGGCGCCAGGCCAACAAATACAAGGTTCCCCGCCTCGCGTTCGTCAACAAGATGGACCGCACCGGCGCGAACTTCTTCAAGGTCGTCGAGCAGATGAAACTGCGCCTGAAGGCCAGCCCTGTGCCCATGGTGATCCCCATTGGTGCTGAAGAAAACTTCACCGGCGTGGTCGACCTGCTGAAAATGAAGGCCATCATCTGGGACGAAGCCTCGCAAGGCATGAAGTTCACCTACAGCGAAATCCCCGCCGAGCTGGTCGAGCTGGCCAAGGAATGGCGCGAGAAGATGGTTGAGGCTGCTGCCGAGTCGTCCGAAGAACTGATGAACAAATACCTTGAAGAAGGTGATTTGAGCGAAGCTGAAATCAAGCTGGGCATCCGCACCCGTACCATTGCCAGCGAAATCCAGCCGATGTACTGCGGCTCCGCGTTCAAGAACAAAGGCGTGCAGCGCATGCTGGACGCCGTGATTGAATTCATGCCGTCGCCGATCGACATTCCTCCCGTCAAGGGCATGGACGAAGATGAAGCGCCCGTCACCCGCAAGGCTGACGACGAAGAGAAATTCTCTGCGCTTGCATTCAAGCTGATGACTGACCCGTTTGTGGGCCAGCTCACTTTCGTGCGCGTTTACTCCGGCGTCCTGAAAAAGGGCGACAGCGTTTATAACCCGATCAAGGGCAAGAAAGAGCGTATCGGCCGTATCGTGCAGATGCACGCGAACAACCGTGAAGAAGTCAGCGAAATCCGCGCCGGCGACATCGCCGCCTGCGTGGGCCTTAAAGACGTGACTACGGGTGAAACCCTGTGCGATCCCGATGCCATCGTCATGCTCGAGCGCATGGTGTTCCCTGAGCCCGTGATTACGCAGGCCGTGGAACCCAAGACCAAGGCCGACCAGGAAAAAATGGGCATCGCCCTGCAACGCCTGGCCCAGGAAGATCCGTCTTTCCGCGTCAAGACCGACGAAGAGTCCGGTCAGACCCTGATTGCCGGTATGGGCGAGCTGCACCTGGAAATCATCGTGGACCGCATGAAGCGCGAATTCGGCGTGGAAGCCAACGTGGGTAAGCCGCAAGTGGCTTACCGCGAAACCATCCGCAAGACCGTGGAAGACGCGGAAGGCAAGTTCGTGCGCCAGTCCGGCGGTAAGGGCCAGTACGGCCACGTTGTGCTCAAGATCGAACCCAATGAAGCCGGCAAGGGCATCGAATTCATCGACGCCATCAAGGGTGGTGTGGTTCCTCGCGAATACATCCCTGCGGTGGAAAAGGGCATTAACGAAGCCGTCACGTCCGGCGTGCTGGCCGGTTACCCGGTGGTCGACGTCAAGGTCACGCTGCACTTCGGTTCGTACCACGATGTGGACTCGAACGAACTGGCCTTCAAGATGGCCGCCATCTTCGGTTTCAAGGAAGGCTGCCGCAAGGCCGGCCCGGTGATTCTGGAGCCCATGATGGCCGTGGAAGTGGAAACGCCTGAAGACTACGCCGGCAACGTGATGGGCGATCTGTCTTCACGCCGCGGCATGGTGCAGGGCATGGAAGACATGGTTGGTGGCGGCAAGGCCATCAAGGCCGAAGTGCCCCTGTCCGAAATGTTCGGTTATTCGACGACGCTGCGTTCGATGTCGCAGGGCCGTGCAACGTACTCCATGGAGTTCAAGCACTACTCTGAAGCACCGCGCAACGTGTCGGAAGCCATCATGGCTGCGCGCGCCAAGTAAGCAAAACCGGTGCCGGCCTCCTGGGGGCCGGCGCCACATTTTCCTGTCTGCGATTGTGTGCCACTTTGTACCCGTGCGAAGTGAATCAGCAACACAGTGCAGACGTTAAACCGTACACGGGCATGTTCTTTATCTGGAGAGAAAAATGGCAAAAGGCAAATTTGAGCGGACCAAGCCGCACGTCAACGTCGGCACGATTGGCCACGTGGACCATGGCAAGACGACCCTGACGGCGGCGATCACGACTGTGCTGGCATCCAAGTTCGGCGGCGAAGCCAAAGGTTACGACCAGATTGACGCGGCCCCCGAAGAAAAGGCCCGCGGCATCACCATCAACACCGCCCACGTCGAGTACGAGACGGCGAACCGCCACTACGCCCACGTCGACTGCCCCGGCCACGCCGACTACGTCAAAAACATGATCACCGGCGCGGCCCAGATGGACGGCGCCATTTTGGTGTGCTCCGCCGCTGACGGCCCCATGCCCCAGACCCGCGAGCACATCCTGCTGGCCCGCCAGGTCGGCGTGCCTTACATCATCGTGTTCCTGAACAAGTGCGACATGGTCGACGACGCCGAACTGCTCGAACTCGTCGAGATGGAAGTGCGCGAACTGCTCGACAAGTACGACTTCCCCGGCGACAAGACCCCCATCATCCACGGCTCCGCCAAGCTCGCCATGGAAGGCGACAAGGGTCCCCTGGGTGAAGARGCCATCATGAAGCTGGCCGAAGCCCTGGACACCTACATCCCCCTGCCCGAGCGYGCAGTGGACGGCGCCTTCCTGATGCCCGTGGAAGACGTGTTCTCCATCTCCGGCCGCGGCACCGTCGTGACCGGCCGTGTCGAGCGCGGTGTGATCAAGGTCGGCGAAGAGATCGAGATCGTCGGTATTGCCGAYACGCAAAARACCACCTGCACCGGCGTCGAGATGTTCCGCAAGCTGCTCGACCAGGGYCAGGCCGGCGACAACGTCGGTATTTTGCTGCGCGGCACCAAGCGCGAAGACGTGCAGCGCGGCCAGGTGCTGTGCAAGCCCGGCTCGATCAAGCCACACACGCACTTCACCGGCGAGATCTACGTGCTGAGCAAGGACGARGGCGGCCGCCACACGCCCTTCTTCAACAACTACCGCCCCCAGTTCTACTTCCGCACGACGGATGTGACCGGTGCGATCGAGTTGCCAGAAGGCAAGGAAATGGTCATGCCCGGCGACAACGTGTCGATCACCGTCAAGCTGATCAACCCGATCGCCATGGAAGAAGGTCTGCGCTTTGCCATCCGCGAAGGCGGCAAGACCGTCGGCGCCGGCGTCGTGGCCAAGATCATTGCCTGAGTTTTGAAGGTTTGATGGAGGGGTATAGCTCAATTGGCAGAGCGTCGGTCTCCAAAACCGAAGGTTGTAGGTTCGATTCCTACTGCCCCTGCCACCCGGCTGATGCGTAGAGATGTGAAGCCGCAGGTGGTTTGAAAAGATAGCAAACAAGGCCCGCCAGGAGTCAAAAACTCCCGGTGGGCTTAAGCGTCTGCAAAGATGCATGAAGATTGAACAGGAAATCCGGCAACCATGGCCTCTTCTCAAGTTGAAACCGTTAGCACCACCGCCGACAAAGCCAAGCTGGGCTTGGCCGTCGCCCTGGTGCTGGCGTCGCTGGCGGGTTTTTACCTGTTGAGCAAGCAGGGTCAGGTCGCCCAGTGGGGTGCTCTGGTCGCAGGTCTGGTTGCGGCGGTAGTGGTGTTTCTGACCTCGGAGCCCGGCAAGCAGTTTGTGGCCTTTGGGCGTGATTCCTGGCGCGAAGTCAAAAAAGTCGTCTGGCCGGCCCGCAAGGAGGCCATTCAGATGACGGCCTACGTGTTCGGCTTCGTGGTGGTGATGGCGTTGTTTTTGTGGTTGACTGACAAAACGCTCGAATGGGTGTTTTACGACCTGATCCTGGGATGGAAAAGATGATGAGCGATATGAACGGCACGGTAGTCAGCGAAGTGGCGGCGGGTACGTCCCTCACGCCGACCCCCGGCATGCAGTGGTATGTCGTGCATGCCTATTCCGGTATGGAAAAGGCGGTCGAGCGCAACATTCTGGAGCGTATCAATCGCGCCGGCATGCAGGCCAAGTTCGGCCGTTTCCTGGTGCCCACTGAAGAAGTGGTCGAGATCAAGAACGGCCAGAAGAAAACCACAGAGCGCCGCTTCTTTCCGGGCTATGTGCTGGTCGAAATGGTCATGGATGACGAGACCTGGCACCTGGTGAAGCACACCAACAAGGTCACCGGTTTTGTCGGCGGCGCCAAGAACCGTCCGGCCCCGATTTCCGAGGAAGACGTCCAGAAGATCGTCAGCCAGATGCAGGTCGGCACCGAGAAGCCGCGCCACAAGGTTGAATTTGAAACGGGCGAATATGTCCGCGTCAAGGATGGCCCGTTCACCGACTTCAATGGCACGGTGGAAGAGGTCAACTACGACAAGAACAAGGTGCGTGTGTCGGTCACGATTTTCGGTCGTGCCACACCGGTTGAGCTGGAATTCAGCCAGATCGAAAAGACGTAACTTTCGGTCGGCGTCTAGAAATCCTGCGCTTTGCAACTCGGCGCGGAGGGTTCTTCGGAACCTTGATTGAGTTGTGTAACCCCCGGGGAGCCTGGGCCTGTTTTTAACAGTGTCCGGGCGTTATGACCCGCAAGGAGAAAAGTATGGCGAAAAAAATCGTCGGCTTCGTCAAGCTGCAAGTACCAGCTGGCAAGGCCAATCCGTCCCCCCCGATTGGCCCGGCACTGGGTCAGCGCGGCTTGAACATCATGGAATTCTGCAAGGCATTCAATGCCCAGACCCAGGGTGTTGAGCCGGGCCTGCCATTGCCCGTGGTGATCACCGCGTATGCAGACAAGAGCTTCACCTTCATCATCAAGACGCCTCCGGCTGTCACGCTGATCAAGAAAGCCATCAAGCTCGACAAGGGCTCTGCCACGCCGCACACCGCGAAAGTTGGCAAGATCACCCGCGCCCAGCTGGAAGAAATTGCCAAGACCAAGATGAAAGACATGACGGCTGCCGATCTCGACGCTGCCGTCCGTACTATTGCCGGTTCCGCCCGTTCCATGGGTGTGACGGTGGAGGGTGTTGTATGAGCAAGCTGACCAAACGCCAGAAAACCATCGGCGACAAGATTGACAGCAACAAGCTGTACGCCCTGTCCGACGCCATCGGTCTCGTGAAAGAGTTCGCCGTCGCCAAGTTCGATGAATCCATCGACGTGGCGGTGCAGCTCGGCATTGATGCCAAGAAATCCGACCAGGTCGTTCGCGGCGCTGTCGTGCTGCCCAATGGCACCGGCAAAACCAAGCGCGTTGCCGTGTTCGCCCAGGGCGCCAAGGCTGAAGAAGCCAAGGCCGCCGGTGCCGACATCGTCGGCATGGACGACCTTGCTGCCGAAATCAAGGCCGGCAAGATGGATTTCGACGTGGTGATTGCCTCCCCCGACGCGATGCGCATCGTGGGTACGCTGGGCCAGATCCTGGGCCCGCGCGGCCTGATGCCCAACCCCAAGGTTGGCACCGTGACGCCGGATGTGGCGACCGCCGTGAAAAACGCGAAAGCCGGCCAGGTCCAGTTTCGTGTCGACAAGGCCGGTATCGTGCACGGCACCATTGGCCGCCGTTCGTTTGATACCGCCAAGCTGCAAGGCAACCTGGCTGCATTGATCGATGCGCTGCAGAAGGCCAAGCCTGCTTCGAGCAAAGGCGTGTATTTGAAGAAAGTCGCGGTTTCGTCAACGATGGGTGTGGGCGTTCGCGTCGACACGCAAACCATCGCAGCGTAATCGCAAAAATTTGAGCAGCCCGCAAGGGCGGTTCAATGTGGTGGGCTGCCGGCGTCTTCGGGCTCCGGCAGGTCATCCAAGACCGTTGGTGTGTCAGCTGTAAGGCCGGCACTTAATCGAAAGACAGCCAACGCAGATGGCGGTCCCGCTGCAGATGGTTTGAAAAGAATCTGAAACAGTTGGTCGCTGAATATGAGCGTGCTGAACGGCCGACAGCGCAAGCTGGAAACCCGGAAGCACATTTTTAAGGAGTAGACCTTGAGTCTCAACCGCAGTGAGAAACAAGCCGTCATTGATGAAGTGACTGGCCTCGCCGCTAAAGCTCAAACGCTCGTGATGGCGGAATACCGTGGCATCACGGTCGCTGACATGACCAAGCTGCGCAGCCAAGCCCGCGACAAAGGCGTGAACCTGAGTGTTCTGAAGAACACCCTGGCTCGCCGTGCCGTGGCAGGTAGCGCATTTGAAGTCGTGTCCGACCAGATGACCGGACCGCTGATCTACGGCTTTTCCACAGATGCTGTGGCTGCTGCGAAAGTAGTGGCTGACTTCGCGAAAACCAACGACAAGCTGGTGATTCGCGGTGGTGCATTTGCTGGCAAATCCCTGGACGTGAACGGCGTGAAGCAACTGGCCAACATTCCTTCCAAGGAAGTGTTGCTGGCCCAGTTGTGTGGCTTGCTGATGTCGCCCATCTCGCGTACGGCCGTTGTGCTGGGCGCGCTGGCGGCGAAAAAGGGTGGCGGCGAAGCCGAAACCCCAGCGCCAGCAGAAGCTGTAGCAGCGTAATTTGTACCCAACTTTTTTAGGAAATCAAAATGGCATTCGATAAAGACGCATTTTTGACCGCGCTGGATAGCATGACGGTCCTCGAACTCAACGACCTGGTGAAAGCCATCGAAGAGAAATTTGGTGTGAGCGCTGCCGCCATGGCCGCTCCCGCTGCTGCTGGTGGTGGCGGTGCCGCTGCTGCTGCTGAAGAGAAGACCGAGTTCAACGTCGTGCTGCTCGAAGCTGGCGCCAACAAGGTGTCCGTGATTAAAGCGGTTCGCGAAATCACCGGTCTGGGCCTGAAAGAAGCCAAGGACCTGGTGGACGGCGCTCCGAAGAACGTCAAGGAAGCCGCACCCAAGGCCGACGCAGACGCCGCCAAGAAGAAGCTCGAAGACGCTGGCGCGAAAGTCGAACTCAAGTAATTGCTTGTGTTTGCAAAGGCTGGAAGACCTCATTGGGCTTCCAGCCTTTCGTGTTTCCAGGAGTACGCCGCAAGGCCAGCAAAAAAGCTGTTTTTGCGGTGCTCCCGGTGCACTGAAACAGGTTAAAGCCCTTTTCGGTGTGACCGTAGAGGCACTGGAAAAGAGATTGACTCAGTCTTTTTTCCAGTGTTCTTCGAACCCTGACAGGCCTGCAGCCTGTCCAGTGTTTTGTAGAAACACTGGAAAAATGATTGAGATCAGTCCTTTTTCCAGTGTTTTCTGAATCCCGACTGCAGAAAACGCCTTGGTCCGGGTGACGTGCAATGCGTCACCGTCCGCCATGGTTGGTAGTGGCCAACCACCAAGCCTGCCTGAATACGTGGTGTATTCGGGCACGAGAGTCGCCAGAGCCCATCAAAGCGGAGAACTCATGGCCTATTCCTATACCGAACGCAAACGCATCCGCAAAAGCTTCGGCAACCGCGAGAGCGTGTTGACTGTTCCCTATTTGCTGCAAATGCAGAAAGACGCGTACACGGCGTTCCTGCAAGCCGATCGTGCGCCCCAGAAGCGCACCGTAGAAGGTCTGCAGGCAGCGTTTGAAAACGCATTCCCCATCGTCTCGCACAACGGTTTTGTCGAGATGAAGTTCATCGAGTACAACCTGGCCAAGCCCGCCTTCGACGTGCGCGAATGCCAGACCCGTGGATTGACCTTTGCCTCGGCCGTCCGCGCCAAAGTCCAGCTGATCATCTATGACCGCGAGTCATCCACATCGCAGTCCAAGGTCGTCAAGGAAGTCAAGGAGCAGGAGGTCTACATGGGCGAAGTGCCGCTCATGACCGACAAGGGCTCTTTCGTCATCAACGGAACCGAGCGCGTGATCGTGTCCCAGCTGCACCGCTCCCCCGGCGTGTTCTTCGAGCACGACAAGGGCAAGACCCACAGCTCGGGCAAGCTGCTGTTTTCGGCCCGCATCATTCCTTACCGCGGCTCCTGGCTCGACTTCGAGTTCGACCCGAAAGACGTGCTGTATTTCCGTGTCGACCGCCGCCGCAAGATGCCGGTCACGATCCTGCTCAAGGCCATCGGCCTGAACCCGGAGTCCATCCTCGCGAACTTCTTCGTGTTCGACAACTTCCGCCTGATGGACAGCGGCGCGCAGATGGAATTTGTCGCCGAGCGCATGCGCGGCGAAGTGGCCCGTTTCGACATCACCGACAAGAGCGGCAAGGTCGTTGTCGCCAAAGACAAGCGCATCACGGTTCGCCACACCCGCGAGCTGGAGCAAAGCGGCACCACCACCATCAGCGTACCTGAAGACTTCCTGGTGGGCCGTGTGGTCGCCAAGAACATCGTCGACGCTGAAACCGGCGAGATCATCGCCAAGGCCAACGACGAGCTGACCGAAGCGCTGCTGAAAAAACTGCGCCTGGCCGGCGTGCAGGACCTGCAGGTGCTGTACACCAACGAACTCGACCAGGGTGCCTACATTTCGCAAACCCTGCGCGCCGATGAAACGGCTGACGAGTTTGCGGCCCGCGTGGCGATCTACCGCATGATGCGTCCCGGCGAGCCACCGACGGAAGACGCTGTGCAGGCCCTGTTCCAGCGCCTGTTCTACAACCCGGACACCTACGACCTGTCCAAGGTCGGCCGCATGAAGTTCAATGCCCGCGTGGGCCGTGACGACTCTACCGGCCCCATGGTCATGACCAACGAGGACATCCTCGCGGTCGTCAAGATCCTGGTGGACCTGCGCAACGGCAACGGCGAGGTCGATGACATTGACCACCTCGGCAACCGCCGTGTGCGCTGTGTCGGCGAACTCGCGGAAAACCAGTACCGCACCGGCCTGGCACGTATCGAAAAAGCCGTGAAAGAGCGTCTGGGCCAGGCGGAGCAAGAGCCGCTGATGCCGCATGACCTGATCAACAGCAAGCCGATTTCCGCCGCGCTGAAGGAATTCTTCGGTGCGTCCCAGCTGTCGCAGTTCATGGACCAGACCAACCCGCTGTCCGAGATCACCCACAAGCGCCGTGTTTCGGCCCTTGGCCCCGGTGGCTTGACCCGCGAGCGTGCCGGCTTCGAAGTGCGTGACGTGCACGTGACCCACTATGGCCGCGTCTGCCCGATTGAGACGCCTGAAGGTCCGAACATCGGCCTGATCAACTCGCTGGCCCTGTATGCCCGCCTCAACGAATATGGTTTCATCGAAACACCGTATCGCCGTGTGGTGGACAGCAAGATCACCGACCAGATCGACTACCTGTCGGCCATTGAAGAAGGCAAGTACGTCATTGCCCAGGCCAATGCCCTGCTCGATGAGTCCGGTACACTGACCGGCGACCTGGTATCGGCCCGCGAGAACGGTGAATCCGTGCTGGTCGGCGCAGAGCGCATCCAGTACATGGACGTGTCGCCCGCGCAGATCGTCTCGGTGGCTGCCTCGCTCGTGCCCTTCCTTGAGCACGATGACGCCAACCGCGCKCTGATGGGCKCSAACATGCAGCGTCAGGCCGTGCCTGTGCTGCGCCCTGAAAAGGCCTTTGTCGGTACCGGCATCGAGCGCGTGTCTGCAGTGGACTCCGGCACCGTGGTGACGGCCAATCGCGGCGGGGTGGTCGATTACGTCGATGCCACCCGCATCGTGGTGCGTGTCAATGATGCGGAAGCCCTCGCCGGCGAAGTCGGTGTGGACATCTACAACCTGATCAAGTACCAGCGTTCCAACCAGAACACCAACATCCATCAGCGCCCGATCGTCAAGATCGGCGACAAGCTGGCCAAGGGCGACGTGATCGCCGACGGTGCCTCGACGGACATCGGCGAACTGGCCCTGGGCCAGAACATGCTGGTGGCGTTCATGCCCTGGAACGGCTACAACTTCGAGGATTCGATCCTGATTTCCGAGCGCGTGGTGGCCGAAGACCGCTACACCTCGATTCACATCGAAGAACTCGTGGTGATGGCGCGCGACACCAAGCTGGGCTCCGAAGAGATCACCCGCGACATCCCGAACCTGTCCGAGCAGCAGCTCAACCGCCTCGACGAATCCGGCATTATTTATGTCGGCGCTGAAGTCCAGCCGGGTGACACGCTGGTGGGCAAGGTCACGCCAAAAGGCGAGACCACGCTGACGCCGGAAGAAAAACTGCTGCGCGCCATCTTCGGCGAGAAAGCCAGCGATGTGAAAGACACCTCGCTGCGCGTGAGCCAGGGCTCGCAGGGTACCGTGATCGACGTGCAGGTCTTCACCCGCGAAGGCATTGTGCGCGACAAGCGTGCCCAGCAGATCATTGACGACGAGCTCAAGCGTTTCCGTCTGGACCTGAACGACCAGCTGCGCATTGTGGAAGCCGATGCATTTGACCGCATCGAAAAGCTCCTCAACGGCAAGGTTGCCAACGGCGGCCCGAAAAAGCTGGCCAAAGGCACCAAGATCGACAAGGCCTACCTGGCCGACGTCGAGAAGTACCACTGGTTCGACATCCGCCCGGCGGATGACGAAGTGGCTTCGCAGCTGGAAAGCATCAAGAACGCCATGGAGCAGACGCGCCACAGCTTCGACCTGGCTTTCGAAGAGAAGCGCAAGAAGCTCACGCAGGGCGACGAACTGCCGGCCGGCGTGCTCAAGATGGTCAAGGTTTACCTGGCCGTCAAGCGCCGCCTGCAACCCGGCGACAAGATGGCCGGCCGCCACGGCAACAAGGGTGTGGTGTCCAAGATCGTTCCGGTCGAAGACATGCCCTACATGGCCGACGGCACGCCGTGCGACATCGTGCTCAACCCGCTGGGCGTGCCTTCGCGCATGAACGTCGGTCAGGTGCTCGAGGTGCATCTGGGCTGGGCTGCCAAGGGCCTGGGCCAGCGCATTGGCGACATGCTGCAAGCCGAAGCCAAGGTGGCCGAGCTGCGCAAGTTCATGGACACCCTGTACAACAAGTCGGGCCGCATCGAGGACCTGTCCAATCTGTCGGATACCGATGTGCTCGAGATGGCGAGCAACCTGGCAACGGGTGTTCCCTTTGCAACGCCGGTGTTTGATGGTGCCTCGGAAGAGGACATCATGACCATGCTGAAGCTGGCCTATCCGGACGACATCGCCAAGGCCAAGGGCCTGACGGCGACGCGTACCCAGGCTCAGCTGTATGACGGGCGCACGGGCGACCAGTTCGAGCGCACGACGACGGTCGGCTACATGCACGTGCTGAAACTTCACCACCTGGTGGACGACAAGATGCACGCACGTTCAACCGGACCG
The DNA here is from genome assembly GCF_056401235.1 of Polaromonas sp. P4_F9. Classification (NCBI taxonomy): domain Bacteria; kingdom Pseudomonadati; phylum Pseudomonadota; class Betaproteobacteria; order Burkholderiales; family Comamonadaceae; genus Polaromonas; species Polaromonas sp. P4_F9. Next base: position 137,462 of record NZ_JBFUJT010000008.1, read on the forward strand.
TACTCCCTGGTTACCCAGCAGCCGCTGGGCGGCAAGGCGCAGTTTGGTGGCCAGCGTTTCGGCGAGATGGAGGTCTGGGCGCTGGAAGCCTATGGCGCTTCCTACACGCTGCAGGAAATGCTCACCGTCAAGTCCGACGACGTGCAGGGCCGTACCAAGGTGTACGAGAGCATCGTCAAGGGCGAGCACGCGATCACGGCAGGCATGCCCGAGTCGTTCAACGTGCTGGTCAAGGAGATTCGTTCGCTCGGCATCGATATCGAGCTGGAACGCAGCTAATTACAGGAAAGAAAAGGATTTAACTCATGAAATCATTACTCGACCTGTTCAAGCAATTCACGCCGGATGAGCATTTCGATGCCATCAAGATCGGCATGGCCTCGCCCGAAAAGATCCGTTCGTGGTCTTTCGGCGAAGTCAAGAAGCCTGAAACCATCAACTACCGCACCTTCAAGCCAGAGCGCGACGGTCTTTTTTGCGCCAAGATCTTTGGCCCCATCAAGGACTACGAATGCCTGTGCGGCAAGTACAAGCGCCTCAAGCACCGCGGTGTCATCTGCGAGAAGTGCGGCGTTGAAGTCACGCAGACCAAGGTTCGCCGCGAGCGCATGGGTCACATCGACCTGGCCGCTCCCTGCGCGCACATCTGGTTCCTGAAGTCGCTGCCGTCGCGTCTGGGCCTGGTGCTCGACATGACGCTGCGCGACATCGAACGCGTGCTGTATTTTGAAGCCTACGTGGTGACCGACCCCGGCATGACTCCGCTGAAGAAATTCAGCATCATGTCGGAAGACGACTACGACGCCAAGCGCAAGGAATACGGCGATGAATACGTCGCCAAGATGGGCGCCGAAGGCATCAAGGACCTGCTCGAAGGCCTGGATCTCGACATCGAGATCGACAAGCTGCGCAACGACCTGACCGGTTCCGAAATCAAGATCAAGAAAAACGCCAAGCGTTTGAAATTGATGGAAGCGTTCAAGAAGTCCGGCATCAAGCCCGAGTGGATGGTGCTGGACGTGCTGCCTGTGCTGCCGCCGGACCTGCGTCCGCTGGTGCCACTGGACGGCGGCCGCTTTGCGACCTCCGACCTGAACGACCTGTATCGCCGCGTCATCAACCGCAACAGCCGTCTGCGCCGTCTGCTGGAGCTCAAGGCTCCCGAGATCATTGCCCGCAATGAAAAGCGCATGCTGCAGGAAGCGGTCGACTCGCTGCTGGACAACGGCCGCCGTGGCAAGGCCATGACGGGCGCCAACAAGCGCGCGCTGAAGTCGCTGGCCGACATGATCAAGGGCAAGTCGGGCCGTTTCCGCCAGAACTTGCTGGGCAAGCGCGTCGACTACTCCGGCCGTTCCGTGATCACTGTGGGCCCGACGCTCAAGCTGCACCAGTGCGGCTTGCCCAAGCTGATGGCACTCGAGCTGTTCAAGCCGTTCATCTTCTCGCGCCTCGAAGCCATGGGCATCGCGACCACCATCAAGGCGGCCAAGAAGGAAGTCGAATCCGGCACGCCGGTGGTGTGGGACATCCTGGAAGAGGTCATCAAGGAACACCCCGTGATGCTGAACCGTGCGCCTACGCTGCACCGTCTCGGTATCCAGGCCTTTGAACCCATCCTGRTCGAAGGCAAGGCSATCCAGCTGCAYCCGCTCGTCTGCWCGGCYTTCAACGCCGACTTCGACGGTGACCAGATGGCCGTTCACGTGCCGCTGTCGGTGGAAGCGCAGATGGAAGCCCGCACGCTGATGCTGGCCTCGAACAACATCCTGTTCCCTGCCAACGGCGAGCCTTCCATCGTTCCGTCGCAAGACGTGGTGCTGGGCCTGTACTACACCACCCGCGACCGTACCAACGGCAAGGGCGAAGGCCTGGTGTTCTCGGACACCGGCGAAGTCCGTCGCGCGTTTGACGCGGGCGAGCTTGACCTGAACGCCCGCATCAGCGTGCGCCTGACCGAATGGACCAAGAACAAGGAAACCGGCGAGTTCATCCCGTCGACCAAGCTGTGGGAAACCACCGGCGGCCGTGCGCTGCTGTCTGAAATCCTGCCCAAGGGCCTGCCTTTCTCCAACATCAACAAGGCGTTGAAGAAAAAGGAAATCTCCAAGCTGATCAACGTGTCTTTCCGCAAGTGCGGCCTGAAAGAGACGGTGGTGTTTGCCGACAAGCTGCTGCAGTCGGGCTTTCGCCTGGCGACCAAGGCCGGCATTTCCATCTGTATCGACGACATGCTGGTGCCCAAGGAAAAGCACGACATCATCGCGCGTGCCCAGAAGGAAGTCAAAGAGATCGAGCAGCAGTATGTCTCGGGTCTGGTGACGTCCGGCGAGCGCTACAACAAGGTGGTCGACATCTGGGGCAAATCCGGCGACGAAGTCTCCAAGGTGATGATGGCCCAGCTCTCGAAAGAGAAGGTCATCGACCGCAATGGCAAGGAAGTCGAGCAGGAATCCTTCAACTCCATCTACATGATGGCCGACTCCGGCGCCCGCGGTTCTGCCGCGCAGATTCGCCAGGTGGCCGGTATGCGGGGTCTGATGGCCAAGCCTGACGGCTCCATCATCGAGACGCCGATTACCGCCAACTTCCGCGAAGGCCTGAACGTGCTGGAGTACTTCATCTCCACCCACGGTGCCCGTAAGGGTCTGGCTGACACCGCGCTGAAAACGGCCAACTCCGGTTACCTGACGCGCCGCCTGTGCGACGTGGTGCAGGATCTGGTGGTGACCGAAGATGACTGCGGCACGCAAGAGGGCTCGCTGATGCGCGCCATCGTCGAGGGTGGTGAGGTGATCGAATCGCTGCGCGAGCGTATCCTCGGCCGCACCGCGGTGGAAGATGTGCTGCACCCTGAGAACCGCTCGGTCCTGGCTAAAGCCGGTGCCATGCTGGACGAAGACCTGATCGACGAACTCGAAGCGGCCGGTGTCGACGAAGTGAAAGTGCGCACGGCCCTGACCTGCGAAACCCGCTTCGGCCTGTGCGCCAAGTGCTACGGCCGCGATCTGGGCCGCGGTGGCCTGATCAACATCGGTGAAGCGGTCGGTATCATCGCCGCCCAGTCGATTGGTGAGCCCGGTACGCAGCTGACGATGCGGACCTTCCACATCGGTGGTGCTGCATCGCGTGCGGCGATTGCTTCCAGCGTCGAAGCCAAGTCCAACGGCGTGATCGGTTTCAATGCCCCGATGCGTTATGTGACCAACGGCAAGGGTGAACTGGTGGTGATTGCCCGTTCCGGCGAGATCGTCATTCATGACGAGCATGGCCGCGAGCGTGAGCGTCACAAGGTGCCGTACGGTGCCACGCTGACGGTCAAGGCCGACCAGACCATCAAGGCTGGCGCCATCCTGGCCAACTGGGATCCGCTGACGCGCCCCATCATTACCGAATTCGCCGGCAAGGTGCTGTTCGAGAATGTGGAAGAAGGCGTCACGGTGGCCAAGCAGGTTGACGATGTGACGGGTCTGTCGACCCTGGTGGTGATCGATCCGAAGCGCCGCGGCGCGACCAAGGTGATCCGCCCGCAGGTCAAGCTGATTGATGCCACGGGCAATGAAGTCAAGATCCCCGGCACCGACCACTCGGTGACGATCGGCTTCCAGGTCGGTGCGCTGGTTCAGGTGCGCGACGGCCAGGACGTGGGCCCCGGCGAAGTGCTGGCCCGTATCCCGATCGAAGGCCAGAAGACCCGCGACATTACCGGCGGTCTGCCGCGCGTGGCCGAGCTGTTCGAAGCCCGTACGCCGAAAGACAAGGGTACGCTGGCCGAGATGACCGGTACCGTGTCGTTTGGTAAAGAGACCAAAGGCAAGGTTCGCCTGCAGATCACCGATCCGGACGGCAAAGTCTGGGAAGACCTCGTGCCCAAGGAGAAGAACATTCTCGTGCACGAAGGCCAGGTGGTGAACAAGGGTGAGTCGATTGTCGACGGCCCGGCCGACCCGCAAGACATCCTGCGTTTGCTGGGCATGGAAGAGCTGGCCCGCTATATCGTCGATGAAGTGCAGGACGTTTACCGCTTGCAGGGCGTGAAGATCAACGACAAGCACATTGAAGTGATTGTTCGTCAGATGCTGCGCCGTGTGGTCGTCGAAAATGTGGGCGACTCCAGCTACATCTCCGGTGAGCAGGTTGAACGCTCGGCCATGCTGGATGCCAACGACGCCTTGCGCGCCGAGGGCAAGATCCCTGCAACCTTCAGCAACCTGCTGCTCGGTATCACCAAGGCCTCGCTGTCGACCGATTCGTTCATTTCCGCGGCTTCCTTCCAGGAAACCACCCGCGTGCTCACCGAGGCTGCCATCATGGGCAAGCGCGACGAGTTGCGCGGCCTGAAAGAAAACGTGATCGTCGGCCGCCTGATTCCTGCGGGTACCGGCATGGCCTACCACGAGGCACGCAAAGCCAAAGACCTGATGGACGACGCAGAACGCCGTGCCATCGCCGAGGCGGAAGCGGCCGAGCTCGAAGCCGTGACGGCCACGGCACCTGCCGATGCCGGCGGCGACAGTGCTGCGACCGAGTAAGCTGTACAGCACCTGATGCCCTGACGGGCGTCAAGCCTCCCACCTCGCAAGGGGTGGGAGGCTTTTTTTTTGGCCGCTTCGGCCTGCGCCGCTTTCCCTGAAGATGCGGAATCAGGGTGGCGAACGGCCCTGTCACAAACCCGCGCGAAAAAGGCTTTTGCCGATATGCTGCGTGGATGATTGGCTAAAAATAATACGGAAAGTCGTGTCGACGGGGGATGCCTTGTCGATCCGGCCGAAAAGCAGTTAACCTCGCGGCACGCGTTGGCGTTGCCTCCGGGTTTGCCTGCCTGTCACTCTGCTTCAAGGAAGATCCATGTCCCTCAGTAACCTGGTTTCGATCGCCGTGCTCGCCCTGCTGGTGTGCTGGGCGGTGGGCGCCTACAACCGCCTGGTGCGCCTGAAAAACCTCATCGCCAACGCCTTCGGCCAGATCGATGTGCAGCTCAAGCGGCGCTATGACCTGATTCCCAATCTGGTGGAGGCCGCCAAGAAATACCTGCAGCACGAGCAGAGTACGCTGGAGGCGGTGATGGCCGCGCGCAACCAGGCGCGTACCGCCAGCGATGCGGTGCGAAGCCGCCCGGCCAATGCCGCCGCCGTGACCACGCTGGCCGCCGCCGAGCAGGCCCTGGACAGCAGCCTCGGGCAGCTGTTCGCGGTGGCCGAGGCCTACCCCGAGCTGAAAGCCGACCAGACCATCCGCGACCTGAGCGAAGAACTCACCAGTACCGAGAACAAGGTCGGCTTTGCGCGGCAGGCCTATAACGATGCGGTGCTGGACTACAACAACGCACAGGGGCAATTCCCGGCCGTGCTGATTGCCCGCGTGTTTGGTTTTGCGCCTTCGGCCATGCTGCGCGCGACGGAGAGCGCGGCCGAGCGCCAGGCCGTGCGCATCCAGATGTAGTGATGGCCCCCACGCTTGTCGCTTCGCGTACTGCGCGAGGCCTTGCAGGCCGCGGCTTGCGGGACGCTTCGCCTCTGTCGCCCGTCCAAGCCTGCGCAGGCAGGCTTGGAGCCGCGGGCTCCAGCCCCTCGGGGGCCGCTGCGCCTGCGGTCTGGCAAAGCCAGTCCCGCGGCCCCTGCTGGGATGAAGAGCCCCCACGCTCGCTCGCTGCGTGTAGCTCCCGCGGCCCTGGCTGGTTTGGAGCCTCCGTAGGTCTTCCCGATCGCCTTGAGGTATCGAAGGGTGAGGTGACCCGTGGGAATATGAATGCGCTTCTTTGAACGGCAGGAAGCGGCCCGCGCGCAGACCGCCAGGCTGCTGCTGCTCTTTGGACTGACGGTGCTGGCGCTGGTGCTGGCTGTCAACGCCGCGCTGGCCCTGAGCTGGCGGTTGGTGACTCTGGGACTCGGCGATTACCCGGCCTATTTTTTTGCGGTCAACACCGGCATGACCCTGCTGTTCGTGCTGGGCGGCTGGTGGCTGGAGACCTCGGCCTTGCAGGGTGGCGGTGAAAAGCTGGCACGCCGCGCCGGTGCGCGCGAGGCCTGGCCGTCCAGCCGCGCGGCTGAACAGAAGCTGTGCAACATCGTCAGCGAACTGGCCATCGCCGCCAGCATGAAGCCGCCGGTGCCCATGGTGCTGGACCGGGAAGAGGGCATCAACGCCTTTGCCACCGGCTGGGACGAGGATGACGCGGTCGTGGCCGTCACGCGCGGCGCACTCGACAAGCTGACGCGTGATGAACTGCAGGGCCTGGTGGCCCACGAATTCAGCCATCTGCGCGAGGGTGATACCCGCCTGAACATGCGGCTGGGCGGCATGGTGTTCGGGCTGGAGATGATTTTCAATCTGGGCCGCAGCATGTGCGAGACCGATGGGGACGGCCATCGCTCCTTCATGGCCTTGCCGGGCTTCGCGATCATGGCCACCGGTTCTTTGGGCTGGCTGGCGGGCCGGATGCTGAAGGCCGCAGTCTCGCGTCAGCGCGAGTATTTGGCGGACGCCCGGGCTGTGCAGTTCACACGCAGCAAGGACGGCCTGGGCGGTGTGCTGCGCAAGGTGGCGGGGGAGGAGGCGCAGGGCCTGGGCATGCGGCGCAGCCTGCACCCGGCGGTGCAGCACATGCTCCTGGTCAACGCGAATCCGCATGCCCGCTGGTTTGCCAGCCATCCGCCCCTGTCCGAGCGCATTCGCCGCATCTATGGCCGGCCCATGGCCGCACTGCCGGCGCAGCGTGACGATGAAGTGGCCACGCGGCCCGACGCCATTTTTTAAATCCGGCCAAAGCGCCCGCGATGATTGGCGCATGCGAACCTGGCACATGATTTGAATGCCGGAGCGCGCAGGCCGTTTGGCTTTCGACGTACTGGATACTCCCTATAGGGTGCACCGGGTACCGCGTTAAATTGTCAGCTGGTCGCAATGTCAGGAGAAGCCATGAAAAATAAAACCACCGCAAGCCTCACGATGTCCTTGCTGTGCCTTGCGTTCTGCCCGCCGGGAAGCGCGTGGGCGCAGGCTGCCGGTCCCCAGGAGGCGCTGTACGCCGCAAGCCTGGCCGCGACCTGTGCCAACTGCCACGGCACCAACGGCAAGGTGGTCGACGGCTCCAGCGTGACGTCGCTGGCAGGGCTCGACAAGAATTACATCACTGCCCAGATGAAGGCCTTCAAGGCGGGCACCCGACCGGCCACCGTGATGCACCAGATCAGCAAAGGCTTTAGCGATGCGCAGATCGAGTCGCTGGCGGCCTACTTCGCCGCCCGGAAGAAATAAGCCAGCCAGGACCGAACATCATGATGAATACCTCTCATTTCAAACGCCGTTCCTTCCTGCAATCAACGGCCGCAGCGGGGCTGCTGGGCCTGGCCGGCTGCGCCAGCACCTCCGGCACTCCTTCCAAAGCCCGGGTGGTGGTGATTGGCGGCGGCTACGGCGGGGCCACGGCCGCCAAGTATGTGCGTCTGCTGTCGGCCAACAAGATTGATGTGGTGCTGATCGAGCCGCAGGACGTCTTCATCTCCTGCCCCATCTCCAACCTGGTGCTCAGCGGCGGCAAGCAGCTCGGCGACCTCACGACGCCCTACACGGGTCTGTCGAGAAATCACGGCATCACCGTCGTCAAGGACTACGCCAGCGCCATCGATACCGCCCGCAAGACCGTCACGCTTGGGAGCGGCACCACCGTCGCCTACGACAAGCTGGTCGTCTCGCCCGGTGTGGAGCTGTTGCTGGGCAGCGTGGAAGGCCTGAGGGAAGCCAATGCCGCCGGCCAGATTCTTCAGGCCTGGAAGGCCGGCGCCGAAACCATGGCGCTGCGCCGGCAACTCGAAGCCATGCCCGACGGCGGCGTGTATGCCATCACCATTCCCGAAGCTCCCTACCGCTGCCCGCCCGGCCCTTATGAGCGCGCGTCGGTCATTGCCGGCTATTTCAAGGCCGCCAAGCCGCGCAGCAAGGTGTTGATCCTGGACGCCAACCCTGATGTCACCTCCAAAGGCCCCCTGTTCAAGAAGGTCTGGGCCGAGCAGTACAAGGGCATGGTCGAGTACCGCAGCCAGCACAAGGTCACTGCGGTCGATGCGAAAGCGGGCCTCATCAGGTTTGATCTGCAGGACGACGTCAAGGCCAACGTGCTGAACGTGCTGCCGCCCATGCGTGCCGGCGCGATTGCCGTGCTGGCGGGCCTCAACAACCAGGCCAACAATCGCTGGTGCGGCGTCAATTACCTGAGCTTTGAGTCGACCGCCGCCAAAGACGTGCATGTGCTGGGCGACGCCATCCAGGTGGCGCCCGCCATGCCCAAGAGCGGCCACATGGCCAACAACCATGGCAAGGTGGCCGCCGCCGCGATCGTGGCGCAGCTCTCCGGCTGGGACGTGAACCCCGCGCCCATGCTCACCAACACCTGCTACAGCTTCGTCGACAACAAGAATGTGATTCACGTGGCCAGCGTGCACGAGTATGTGGCCGCCGAAAAAACCTTCAAGACCGTGGCCGGCTCGGGCGGTGTCAGCGCCGGTCCGACTGAACTCGAAGGTGTTTATGCCCTGAACTGGGCGAGCAACATCTGGGCAGATACCCTGACCTGAGATTGGCCCCGGGCGGGCCACCCCACTGGCCACTCCGAATTGCAAGCAGGGGCCACGGGACTGGCTTTGCCGGACCGCAGGCGTGTATATAAGGCACCCCCGTCCAGGCTCACTGCGTGTAGCCTGTTCCCCCTCAAGGGGGCGGCGCCAGCGGTCTGGCAAAGCCAGTCCCGCGGCCCCCGCTGGTAGTGTCCCCTGAACTCTTAAACCCAGCATGAGCCGTGGAACCGGCTTTGCCGGGCCACAGGCGGGCGGCCCCCTCGGGGGGCAGGGCGCTACACGCAGTGAGCAACCGTGGGGGCTGGTCTAATACCCCGATGCAAGACAACCCGACCCAAATTCCCCTGTGGCGCCAGCTTCAGGGGGCTGCTTCCCTTTTGATGGCCGTGCGTGATGGCCAGTCCATGACGGCCGCGCTCGAGGACGTCGACGCCGCGCTGCGGCCCGGCGTCCAGTCCCTGGGCTTTCACACGCTGCGCTGGCTGGGCCGCGCCGAGGCCTTGCGCCAGCAACTGGCCAAACGCCCGCCGCCACCTGAGGCCGACGCCTTGCTGTGCGTGGCCCTGGCCTTGGCCTGGAACGAAATCGATGTCCGCAATGCGGAACAATTTTCCGACGGGCCGCCCCTAGGAAAATTAGCCCCCTCGGGGGGCAGCGTAGTACGCGAAGCGACAAGCGTGGGGGCCAGGTACACGGCGCACACCCTGGTTGACCAGGCCGTTGAGGCCGCCAAGCGCGGCGACGCCACGCAGCACCAGGCCAGTTTCATCAACGGCTGCCTGCGGCGCTTCCTGCGCGAGCGGGACGACCTGGTGGCGCGCAGCGAAAAAAGTCCCCAGGCCGTCTGGAACCACCCGCAGTGGTGGATAGACCGGGTGCGCAAGGACCACCCTGGGCAATGGCAGGCCATCCTGCAGGCCAACAACTCCCGGGCACCGCTGATTCTGCGGGTTAATGAACGAAAGACGACGCAAGCACAGTATTTGCTGGCACTGTCTGCTATGAATATTGCAGCGACCTCGGTGGGAAAACAGGGTGTGATCCTGGCCAGCGCCCAGCCTGTGCCGTCGCTGCCGGGTTTTGCCGAGGGGCATTTTTCGGTGCAGGATGCCGCTGCGCAGCTCGCCGCGCCGTTGTTGCTCGAGGGGCTGAACACTGGCGACGGGCAGGGCGCGCGCCCGAGGATCCTGGACGCCTGCGCCGCGCCCGGCGGTAAAACCGCCCACCTGCTGGAGCTGGCCGACTGCGACGTGACCGCGCTCGACATCGACGCCCGCCGTTGCACGCGCATCGCACAAAACCTGGGGCGCCTGGGCCTGCAGGCGCACATCGAGGTTGCCGATGCAGGCCGCCCGCAGGACTGGTGGGACGGCCAGCCTTACGACGGCATCCTGCTCGACGCGCCCTGTACCGCCTCGGGCATTGTGCGGCGCCATCCCGACGTGCGCTGGCTGCGCCGGCCGACCGACATTGCCCAGCTGGCCGGCATCCAGGCGCATTTGCTCCAGGCGCTGTGGCCGCTGCTCAAACCGGGTGGACGGCTGTTGTATTGCACCTGCTCGGTTTTCCGGGCGGAAGGCGACAACCAGATACAAACGTTTGTTGCACACCACACAGATGCTTTATTAATGCCATCGCCAGGGCATTTGCTGCCCCAAAGTGGGGCCGGAGCGACAGTCTTCCCGGACAATTTGATGCGTGAGCACGACGGTTTTTATTACGCCATTCTTGAAAAACGCAACCCTTAGCACCGTTGCGCGCTTCCTGCTGGGTTTTTACCTGTGCGCGCTGCTGGCCTGCGGGGCGGGGGCGGCGTCGGCCACCGAGATATCCCAGCTGCGCGTCGAACGCGCCGATGACGGCATCCACCTGTCGGCGCTGGTCCGGTTTGACATACCGCCGGTGGTGGAAGACGCCCTGCTCAAGGGCATCCCGATGTTTTTCGTGGTCGAGGCCGACATCTACCGCGAGCGCTGGTACTGGACGGATCCGCGGGTGGCCAGCGCCGCCCGCACCATCCGCCTGGCCTACCAGCCCCTGACCCGGCGCTGGCGCGTCAACGTGGCCTCGGGCCTGATCAGCAGCTCGGCCGGCTTGCGTGCCACGCTCAACCAGAACTACGACACCCTGCCCGAAGCCCTGTCGGCCATCCAGCGCGTGGCCCGCTGGAAAATTGCCGAAACATCCGATGTCGATCTCGATGCCACGCACAAGCTCGAATTCAGTTTCCGGCTCGACCTGTCGCAACTGCCACGCCCCTTCCAGATCGGCGTGGCCGGCCAGCGGGAGTGGGCGGTGTCCGCGCAGCTCAAGGAGAGGCTGAGGCTGGAGCCAGCGGCGCCCGCAGCCGGCAGCACCGAGGGAAGCAAGTGAGCGGTCCGCGCAACGTGGATTCGATCAAAAGCAGCAAGGCCTTTCGCTGGACCGTGGGCGTGGGCGTGGGAACCATGGCCGCCCTTGGTCTGGTATTGATGTTCCTGCTGACCCAGGCCACCGGCAATCGCGAGCTGTACGAACGCAATTACGCGCTGCTCTTTGTGCTGAACGTGGCCGTGGCCGTGCTCTTGCTGCTGGTGATCGGCTGGATCGTGCTGCGCCTGGCGCTGCGGCTGCACCGAGGCCGTTTCGGCAGCCGCCTGCTCGTCAAGCTGGCGGCCATCTTTGCGCTGGTGGGCCTGCTCCCGGGCCTGATGATTTATGTCGTGTCCTATCAGTTCGTGTCGCGCTCCATCGAAACCTGGTTTGACGTGGAAGTGGAAGGGGCGCTGGCGGCCGGCCTGAACCTGGGGCGTGTCACGCTGGACACCCTGGCGGCCGACCTGGCCAACAAGACGAAGCAGGCCGCCACGCAATTGTCGGAAACCCCCGATGCCATGGCCGGCCTGGCGCTGGAGCGCCTGCGTGACCAGCTCACGGCCAGCGATGTGGTGCTCTGGAGTGCATCGGGCCAGGTGATTGCGAGTGCGGGCGAATCGCGCTTTTTGCTCAAACCCGAACGCCCCTCGGCGCAGCAACTGCGCAGCGCGCGCACCCTGCGCGTCGTTACCCAGATCGAAGGCCTGGACGAGGTGTCCCCCGGCGGCACCGGCGAGCTGGCCGGCAGCGGGGCGGCCAGTGCCGGCGCCGCCGCAGCGGCGGCCAATACGCCGCCGCGCGTCAAGGCCATTGCCGTGGTCAACAACCCGAATGTGAATGTCCTGGGGGATTCGCGCTTTTTGCAGGTGACCGAGATATTGCCCGCGAGCCTGGTGGCCAACGCCATTGCCGTGCAGGAGGCCAACCGTGAATACCAGGAGCGCGCGCTGGCGCGCAGCGGCCTGCGCAAGATGTACATCGGCACCCTCACGCTCAGCCTCTTCCTGGCGGTGTTTGGCGCCGTGCTGCTGGCGGTCTTGCTGGGCAACCAGCTGGCCAAGCCGCTGCTGGTGCTGGCCGAAGGCGTGAGGCAGGTCGCCCGGGGCGACCTGACACCCAAGGCCGCGTTGCAGGGCAAGGACGAACTGGGTGGCCTGACCCGTTCATTTGCCGACATGACGCAGCAGCTGGCCGATGCCCGTTCCGCGGTGCAGCAAAGCATGAACCAGGTCGACGCCGCGCGCGCCAACCTGCAGACCATCCTGGACAACCTCACCGCGGGCGTCATCGTGCTCGACGTGCGCGGCCGCATCCAGTCCAGCAACCCGGGCGCGACCCGCATCCTGCGCGCGCCGCTGGCGGCCTACCACAGCAAGTCCCTCGGCGAAGTGCCGGGCCTGGAGGTATTCGCCAAGGATGTGCTGGCCCAGTTTGCCGACTACCTCAACAACAACGCACCGCATGGGCTGGAGCATTGGCAGCAATCGTTTGAACTCAAGGCCGCCGTGCCCGGCGCACCCGACAACGCCATCACCCTGATTGCGCGCGGCGCCAAAATGCCGGGCACCGAAGAGTTTTTGCTGGTGTTCGACGACATCTCTGAAATGGTGTCGGCCCAGCGGGCGCAAGCCTGGGGCGAAGTCGCACGCAGGCTGGCGCATGAAATCAAGAACCCCCTCACGCCCATCCAGCTGTCGGCCGAGCGCCTGGAGATGAAGCTCACGGGCAAGGTCGGCGAAACCGAGCAGGCGCTGCTGACCAAATCCGTCAAAACCATCGTGGACCAGGTTGACGCCATGAAGCGCCTCGTCAACGAGTTTCGCGACTACGCCCGCCTGCCTGCCGCCGAACTCAAATCCATTGACCTCAATGCGCTGGTCAACGATGTGATGCAGCTGTACGCCGGCGAGAACGCGGTGGTGCCCGTTTATGCCGAGCTGGACCCCAAAGCCCCGCTGATTCAGGGCGATGGCCAGCAGCTGCGCCAGGTCATTCACAACCTGCTGCAAAACGCGCAGGACGCGCAGGAAGGCAGGCCGGATGCCCGTGTCACCCTGAAAACCGAATACTCCGACACCTCGAAGCGCGTACGCCTGAGCGTGCGCGACAACGGCACCGGCTTTCCCGAGTACATCCTCAAGCGGGCCTTTGAGCCCTACGTGACCACCAAGGTCAAAGGCACTGGCCTGGGTCTTGCTGTCGTCAAGAAGATTGCAGATGAACACGGCGCACGCATCGATATTTCCAACCGCGTGGTGGACGGTGTGGTGCAAGGGGCTCAAGTGTCGTTATCATTTGCAGTTGTGGTTTAACAACACATTCAGTAACACATTCAACGACACTCCGCATCGGCAACAACTGGCAGGGCAGCAATTCAATCATGGCAAATATTCTGGTGGTCGACGACGAGCTGGGCATACGCGACCTTCTCTCGGAAATTCTCAATGACGAAGGACATCAGGTCGAACTGGCTGAAAACGCAGCGCAGGCGCGTGCCGCCCGTTCGCGCACCCGGCCCGACCTGGTGCTGCTCGACATCTGGATGCCCGACACCGATGGCGTGACACTGCTCAAGGAGTGGTCGTCCAGCGGCCTGCTCAGCATGCCCGTCATCATGATGAGCGGCCACGCCACCATAGACACCGCGGTAGAGGCCACCAAAATTGGTGCCATGGCGTTTCTTGAAAAACCCATCACCCTGCAAAAACTGCTCAAGGCCGTGGAGCAGGGCCTCACCAAAACAGCGGCCCGCAAGCCAGCCATCCTGAACCATGCGACGGTGCATTCGGCGGATCTCACGGTGGAAGCCGTCATGACGGGCAGCATCTTGCCCGCACCCATCGACCTGGGACCGCAGGCCACGCAGAGCTTCCTGCTTGAAAAGCCGCTGCGCGATGCGCGTGACGAGTTTGAAAAAGCCTATTTTGAATTTCACCTCGCCAAAGAGGGCGGCTCCATGACCCGCGTGGCCGAGAAGACCGGTCTGGAACGCACCCACCTCTACCGCAAGCTGAAGCAATTGGGCGTTGATCTCACGCGCGGCAAGCGCGCCGCTTGAGTGCCGGGGCAGCCGCTTTTTTAGCGGTGCCTGCGGCTGATATATAATCTTAGGCTCAGGCCCGGTAGCTCAGTCGGTAGAGCAGAGGATTGAAAATCCTTGTGTCGGTGGTTCGATTCCGCCCCAGGCCACCAAATTTGAAAGCCCATCCACGCGATGGGTTTTTCTTTGATCGCAGCAGCGGTCATGCGCGGGAATAGCTCAGTTGGTAGAGCGCAACCTTGCCAAGGTTGAGGTCGAGAGTTCGAGACTCTTTTCCCGCTCCATATTTTCCAAATTGCCTGTAGATCTGTTCATTGCGATAGGCTCTGAACCTGGCGGGTTCACCGCGAATGCGCACAGGCGAAGGCGCGAACATTTACCGAAGTGGTTTGACGCGACCGCCCATTCTGACCTTTACGTAATGCTCTGTCATCTCTCTATTCCTATGTCCTAGCAAGCGTTGCGAGTGCGCCAAATCGCCAGTGTCGGTCGCAGCTTTCGCCCGTATGTCCCGGAACTGAAAATCCACTTTCGCGAGGGTACGTGCCTTGTCGAAGCGGGAGCGTAGGGCGAACTGCGTCAACGGCTGCCCGTTCTCGTCTTGAATCAAATAAGTGCTAATCGCTCGGCGTGGGCGCTCGTTAATTCTGGCGATGACGGCCGCTAGTTCGCGGGTGATCTCGACGCCCATCTGAGGGGTTGCGGCGATTTTCGAGCGGGTCTGACCGACCAGCAGGAAATCAGTGCTATGAGTGTGCTGAGCCCGGCCATGGCGCCGGCTTGGCGGTCGTCACTGACCTGGTGGCCAGCCGCGAAGGTGAGCTGAAGCTGTCTCGCTCCGAGTGGGGTGGGGCGCAAGGTGGACATTGTCCTGCCGGCCGCTTGACTGCCAGCCTGCTCAGAATCTTTCTTGAATCGGTTCAGCTTGCGTTCATACACGGACGCGCAAGATGTGATCCATGCCAACCCAAGGAGCTTTCATGAAACCTCTCATTTCCACCAAATCGCTCGCAGCAGTTGCGGTCGCACTGGGCGCTTTCGCGGCGGCTTCGGCGGCGCACGCCCGTAGCGACGTTTACTTCTCTGTCGGCGTGCAGTCACCGGGAGTCTACGTGCAGCCGGCTCCTGTGTATGTGCAGCCCCAGCCGGTCTACGTCCAGCCCCGGGCTGTTTACGCGGCACCTCGCCCCGTGTACGTGGATCCCCAGCCGGTCTACACGCCCGCGCCGGGCCACTATGGGCGCTATGACAGGCAGAACTGGGAACGCCGCGGCCCTTACGGCGACCACGACCGCGATGGCATCGCCAACGTCTACGATCCGGACAGCCCGCGCAACCAGCGGCGCCATGCACGCCTTTACGGCCCTTACGGTGATCTAGACCGCGACGGCATCATGAACCAGGACGACCGCGATCGTGACGGTGACGGCGTTCGCAACCGCTACGACCGCCTCCCGGACAATCCGTACCGCAATTAGCATGGGTCGAGCGCGTCTGCGAGCACGCAGCCCCCACGTCGGTGTCAGCACTTGCCAGGGGCGGCGGGTTTTTTTGAGTCAGCTTTTCCGGGCTCAACAGTGAAGCGAATCGATCAGATTGAGATCGAGAATGTGAGGCACCCACTAAAAGCCATCCTGCTTCACTGCCCATTGCTGCGCAGTAGTCTCAACGATCCGCCGAGCATTCGCCATGGTGTCAGCCTCCGAGTGCCATTTCACTGCAGCAGGAAAAGGCCAAGGAGAAACCTTGCGTAGACGCGGAGGGGGAGACGAAGGCATTGCTCGGCGCGGTTGACTTTGAGGTGAAGGGTGCTGCATGGCTCTGTTTCCTTTTTCCTGCGATTGCCAACCATCTTACTGGACAAGCTGTGGATTTATACAGTATATTTAAGTCATGGACGAGATGACCCCAAGCCAGTGGATTGCCAAGTGTGGGGAGAAGCTGCACGAGCGTTGGCACACGGTTGAGACGGCTCAACTTGAAGAGGTTGCTGTGGCGATATGGCAGGACGCGCAGCTTCGTTCCATGCCGCCGGAAGAGGCTGCTGCAGTGTGGCTAAGACCGGTCGCGCCTGTAGCTGGCTAAAGTGCAGCTGTCCCAATGAAAACCTACTCAGTTCTCTTCGTCTGCATGGGCAACATCTGCCGAAGCCCCACGGCCCATGGTGTATTCCGGCAAAAGCTCATCGAGCATGGCCTGGCCGATCAGGTACAAGTGGACTCGGCCGGCACGCACAACTACCACGCCGGTAACCCGCCAGACGAACGTTCCCAGGCTCACGCCGTGAAGCGAGGCTATGACCTGTCGGACCTGCGAGCCCGTCAAATCGTGGACTTAGACTTCGAGAGCCACGACTTGATCCTGGCAATGGACTGGGACAACCTGGCTTTGATCCAGGCTGACTGCCCCGCTGAATATCAAGGCAAGGTACGCAGGCTGACTGAGTTCTGTCTGAAGCACGAGAGTCCCGTGGTGCCTGACCCTTATTACGGCGGTAAGGATGGCTTTGAGCATGTGCTGGACCTGGTGGAGGATGCTTGTGAGGGGCTGATCCGGCATGTGAGGCAGCGGGTTAGTCTCTGATGACCCAGCTTTTCGCAGAAACAGAACAAGAAGGATTGGATCACCGAGTTATTTGAGTTCTTTTAGTGGGTACAACGATGGCGCCCGACTGGTTGAGCCGCCGGCGCGAACTAGCCTCCCGGTGTGGTCGGTTCATACCGGCACACTGGATTGTTGCGCAAGGGCCGGATAGTCGGTGTAGCCCTTTGGGCCTGGCGTGTAAAACGTCGCCATGCTGGCGATCCAGTCAGGTTTCGGGTTCAGGACGCCTGCGGAAGGTAGCTGGGCCTTGCCGCCGTCAGCCCGCGCTTGACCTGCAGGGTGAGTTCATCGGCCAGCACCTCGTCGAAGCCGGATTCGAGTCCGTCGAGCGCACGCTTGACGATCTCCTCAGGACTGGACTTCGGGACATCGAACCCGCGCGTGAGATCGGTATCGACGTAGGCCATGTGTAGCGCCAGCACTTGCGTCTTCTGCGCCGCCAGTTCGCTGCGCAGGGCATTGGTGAGTGACCAGGCTGCGGACTTGCTTGCCGAATAGGCTGCCAACTCGCCGCCGTTCACCCACGAGGCAACCGACAAGACGTTGAGCAACGCGCCGCCACCGTTGGTTTTGAGAATCGGCGCGAAGGCCTTGCTCATGCGCAACACGGCGAAGAAGTTGGTCTCGAAGATGCGCCGTGCGGTGTCTTCGCTGTCGGCTGCGAGAAAACCTCCCGGCTGGGCAATGCCGGCATTGTTGATCACCAGCGTGACATCCGAGGCCAGCGCTGCAGCGGCTGCCACGTCTGCCGGCGTGGTGACGTCGAGTCGCAGGGCTTGAACACCGGATTGGGTGACGGTTGCGGGGTCGCGCGAGCCGGCGTAGACCTTGCGGGCACCGCGGGCGAGCAGTTCGCGCGCGAATGCCAGGCCGATGCCGCGATTGGCGCCCGTGACGAGGACAACAGAATTCTCGATTTTCATAGCAATCTCCAAAAAATAAGGGGAGGGGGACAAACAGATTCAGCTGCCGGCTTTCAGGTCTTTCAGGTCTTTCAGGTCTTCCAGCCGCACTGACATGAACAAACTCACTTGATCTTGACGACGACCTTGCCTTTTGCGCGGCCAGCTTCGACGTAGGCCATGGCCTCGTTGGTTGATTCGAACGGGAAGACCCGGTCCATCACGGGGCGGATGACGCCGGCATCGAAGAGGCGGGTGATCTCGCGCAGCTGGCTCCCGTTCGCCTTCATGAATAGGAACGAGAAGCCGACCCCGCGGCTCCTTGCCTTGCGCCGGATGCCTGAGCTCAGCAGCCGCATGACCAGTTTCACGAATCCGGGTGCCCCGATCTCCTTGCCGAATTCGGGATCAGGCGGTCCGGAGATGGAGATGAGCTTGCCGCCGGCCTTGAGCACGCGCAAGGACTTTTCGAGCGTCTTGCCGTCCTGGCTGTTCAGCACCACGTCGTAGTCGCGCAAGACCTCCTCAAAGTCCTGCGTCTTGTAGTCGATGACGACGTCTGCGCCCAGGCTCTTTACGAGTGCGACATTGGCCGTGCTTGTCGTCGTGGCAACGGTGGTGCCCAGATGCTTGGCCAACTGGATGGCAAAAGAGCCTACACCGCCGGAGCCCGCCTGAATGAAGACCTTCTGCCCCTGCTTCAGGTTGGCCTTCTCGACCAGTGCCTGCCAAGCCGTCAAAGCCACCAGGGGAATGGAAGCGGCTTCTTCCATCGTGAGATCCTTGGGCTTGAGCGCAAGCGATGCCTCCTTGACCGGGACGAATTCAGCGAAGGTACCGATCCGAAAATCATCCGGCCGCGCATAGACCTCATCGCCCAGCTTGAACTGCCGCACGCGCGCGCCAACCTTGACGACCACCCCAGCGACGTCGTGGCCCAGGATGAGAGGCAGGCGATAGGGCAGGATGAGTTTGAACTCTCCATCCCGGATCTTGGAGTCCAGCAGATTCACGCCAGCGGCGTGGACCTGAACCAGGACCTCGTCATCGCGCAGTTCCGGATCTGGCATGTCTGCCAACCGCAACGCGCGCTTTTTTCCATAGCGCTCGAGAATAAAAGCTTTCATGTTTTTCCTTATTTCTGGCGTACCAGGTTTGCGACCGGCCCAGGACGGGCACGTCGATATAGCCGCGCACGACCGCCAGACGAGGCGCCTGTGACGAGCGCAATCGGATTTTTGGTTTCCATGGGGAATGCCTTTCAGTGGAGGAACGCGACGGGGCGGCGCATCTGCCGTGTCTTATTCGACTCGCAGCCAGTGCTGAGTGCGAAAAAACGGTCCCAGGTAGCCGCGCACCTCGAGCACCTTGCCTCCGTCGAGCGGCTTCAGCCTCACTCGATAGACCTTGCCATTGTTCGGATCGAGGATCTCGCCGCCCTCCCAGATACCGTCACCGGCGGCCTTGACGTTGCGCATGATCATCATGCCGAGCATCGGCTGGTTCTTGCGCTCGTCGGTGCACTGGTCGCACTTCGTGTCCTGCCGCGATGGGTCGAGCAGCTTCTCCATCCTGCCGCCCAGCACGCCGCCCGCGTCACCGATGCGCACGTGCGACAAAGGCTGCTTCGTCTCGTCGTCGATCACCTTCCACAGCCCTATCGGGGTGGCCTGCGCAAACGCGCCACCACTGGCCAGCATGAGCGCCAGCGTGAAGGCCTTCGTCAGTTTCTTGTTCACCATGTTTGCTCTCCAGCGTTCCGCAATCAGGCTGCGACAAGACGCAGGTTTTTTCGGATGCCGGCGTCCACCATGCCTGCAGGCGCGTAGGTCCGGAGCAACTGCAGGCGGCTGGCGCGGCTGCCGGGCGTGTATCGGAGTTTCGGGCTGGCCGCGATCGCGGCTTTGAGCACGGTCTCGGCCACGACGGCCGGATCGTCCGCCTCTTCGATCAACTCGGTCATCCGCTTGCCGACGGTCTCACGAACGTCGCGGTATGCATCCAGCTTGGCGTCGGCTTGGAGCAAGTTCGCGTCAAACTGCGTCTTGGTGTTGGCAGGCTCGATCACCGAGACCCGGATGCCCATCGTGCGCAACTCATGGTCGAGTGATTCCGAATAACCTTCGATCGCGTGCTTGGTCGCGGCATAGAGCGCCATGTAGGGCATCGGCAGGAAGCCGAAGATGGAGCCGATGTTGATGATGCGACCGCTTCCCTGATGTCGCATGTGAGGCAGGACCGCACGGGTCATTCGGACGATTCCGAAGAAGTTGGTGTCGAAGATGGATCGGACCTGTTCCATCGAACTCTCTTCAGCACCTGCAGGCGCAGTACTGAATCCCGCGTTGTTCACGAGAAGGTCGATGCGGCCTTCCAGCTGCATCAGCTTCTGGACCGCAGCGTCGACCGACTCGTCCTGGGTCACATCCAGGGGCAGCATCTCGAACGATCGCTGGCCTGCCTGGCCGCCGCGCCTGCTGGTGCCGTACACCTTGTAGCCGGCCTGCGAAAGCCGCTGCGCGGTCGCTTCGCCGATGCCCGAGGAGGCCCCCGTCACGAGGGCAACCTTGTATTTCATGTTCATGATGTTTCTCCTTCAGCGGGTGGGATTCGGAGCTCGTCGGCATGCGGGGTGCATTGCCGAACAGAAGCGCTCGCCGGACAGGCGTTATGTTGATTTCGCATGATGTTTATCATATGTATTGGCGAGCGAAAAAGATGGAGAAGGTGGTGTGTCTCAGTGGATTCAGGCGGCGGGGGTCAGGTGCTTCAGTGCGGCCTCGCACAGGGCGTTCGCCAATGCGGGTTCATCGACTGCGCGAGCCAACAGCAATGTGCCCACCATGGTGGCCACGGTCACGAGTGCCCGTTCGTGGGCACCGGGCTGCCCCCAGTCAGGCGACTGCCGGGCGACAAGATCGATCATTTCCTTGATGTGCCGGGTGGTCGCCCGGCGTACTTCGGGTGCCTGGCGCGGCGTCTCCGAGCCCAGCGCGGCCAGGGGACATCCCATTTCTACCTGCTCTAGGTGCTCCCGCGAGAGGTAGGTGCGAAGCATGGATGCCAAAGCCTGCCCGGGGGGCACGCTGGCGACAACCTCCGCCGCTACGGCGGCGGACTCCGCGCACGCCCGACTCGCTGCTTCCGCCAGCATGGCCTCGCGCGACGCGAAGTGGGCGTAGAAGGCGCCATGGGTCAGGCCGGCCTCCTTCATGATGTCGGCGACGCCGGTGCCGTCGTAGCCGCTACGACGGATCGCCCGCGCAGCTACGGACACGATGCGTTCGTGTGAGGCCTCCTTGGCTGCCGTTCTGGCGTTGTGCTTTGTATTTCGCATGATATTCATCATACATGATTTTGCAAAAGCATGCACCGTGACGGTTTTGGCAATGCCGTCAGGCGGCACGGCGCAAGCGCAACCGCAACTAATGAAACATCACAACGCGACGTCAGAGAATGCGGGGGTGGCTCGACAGGTGAATCGGAATGGGGCTAACCCTATATCGTTGAGTTGGCAAAACGCTGCCGGGAGGATGTGAATTCATAAACCGCATAGTCCACATCCGCAGAACTTGTTGGACTGACGGGCGACGAGCGCAAAGAATGCGGATGTGACTAAAGCAACCGCCATCAAGGACATAGTCGATGTCCCAACTGTCCAGCGCCAAACACCTGCACGCGGGATCACGAGTTTTGCGACGAGCATCGAGCGCCTGTTCGGCCTGATGTTTTGCGCAGTCGTTCTGTTGAACTTTGCCAGCGCGGCGCTGCGATACGCGGGCGGACGGGCGCTGGTGGGGGCCGACGAGGTCCAGGTCTATCTGATGGTCTGGCTCATCTTCCTGGGCGCGGCCGTCGCTGGCGCTCGCCATATGCACCTGCGGATGGACATCTTTGTGCAAAGGCTGGGTCCGCAGCTTGGCTGGTGGCGCGGGCTCTTCGAGGCGGTGCTCTCGCTCGCGATTTGCATTCTCATGACCTGGGTTTCGATCGGGTTTTCCAGCGAGATGATGACCATGGGCCAACGCAGCGACGGCGCCGGCATTCCCATGTGGCTGGTGCATGCCGCCCCGGCGGCCGGCTTCCTCGGCTTGGCGCTGGCCTCCGGCTGGGATTTGATTCGATTGGGGCTCAACAGACCCATAACCAGCGCGCAAGCCGAAAGCGGAGAACCCTCATGACCGGCATCACCCTGGCCTTTGTACCCCTGGTGCTGCTCCTTGTGGGAGTGCCGATATTCCTGGTTCTGCTCACGGCATCGGCGGCGACCGTTCTGTTCTTGATGAACGTGCCGATCGCGGTGCTTCATCAGACGATATTCGGGGCACTGGACAGCTTTGCATTGCTTTCCGTGCCGTTCTTTATTTTCGCGGGTGAACTGATGGGCCGGGGCAGTGTGGCGTCGCGCATCGTCGACATCATGCGAGCGTCGACGGGACACCTCAAAGGCAGCCTGCCCCTGGCAACAGTGGGAACGTCCGCCGTGTTCGGGGCGATGTCGGGCGCGAGTGCCGCCACCGTCGCGACCGTGGGGCAGCTGATGCTGCCACCCTTGAAAGAGCGGGGCTATCCCGATGATTTCAGGGCGGGTCTGATCACCGCCGTCGGCGCCATCGACATCATCATCCCGCCGTCAGTGCCCTTGATCATCTATGCGGCCGCTGCGTCCGAGTCGGTGCCCAAGCTCTACGCGGCGGGCGTCGTTCCGGGGCTTCTCATTGCCGCCATCCTGGCTGTTTACGTGCTGTGGTACGCCAGGCGAAGGAACATCTCCGACGGTCAGTCCTTCTCGCTGCGGCTCCTGCTGGCTTCGTTCCGGCGTGGGCTCTGGGCCCTGGGCGCACCAGTCATCATCCTGGGCGGGATTTACGGCGGTTTCGTGTCTCCTACCGAATCGGCCGCGGTGGCCTGTGTCTACGCGGCGTTCGTTACGCGATTCATATACCGCGAGCTGAGTTGGGGCGACATCATCGACTGCGCCACACGGACGGTCACGCTGACAGCGCAGATCCTGTTGATCGTGGCCTGCGCCAACGTGTTCGGCTGGATTTTGACTGTGCACCAGATCCCGCTGGCGCTGGTCGAGCTGGTGCAGGGATGGCAACTGTCACCGTGGACCATTCTTCTGGTCCTGAACATCGTGTTCCTCGTGGTGGGCTGCTTCATCGATCCGCTGTCGGCCATTCTGGTGCTCACGCCACTGCTCATGCCTCTCATCAAGGCCGCGGGGATCGATCCGGTTCACTTCGGGATCGTGATCACCACGAACCTGGCCATAGGCATGTTCCATCCGCCGTTCGGCCTGAATATCTTCGTGACCCAGTCGCTATTCAAATTCCCGTTGCAGGTGATCTACAAGGGCATCGTTCCCTTCCTCTATCTGTACTTGCTGGCCCTGGCGCTGATCACGTATGTGCCCTGGCTGTCCATGGCACTGGTCCGAATGATTTATTGAATGAACACTCGCCCCCACGCTTCGCTGCCCCCCGAGGGGGCGCATTTTGCCCAGGGGCGGCCCGTCGTCAAAAAGGAGACATGAAATGAGTGCATTGCTTTCCCGTCGCGCCATGACCGGTGCCGTTGCCGCGGCCTTGGCCGCGCCCCAGGTTCTTTTCGCGCAGCAAAACCAGATTGTCATGAAGGTGACCTCGGCCACCATCAATGACGTCATTCATCACTGGATGAAGCGCTTCAAGGCCGCGGTCGAGGCCAGGAGTGCCGGCCGCATCAAGGTCGAACTCTATCCGGCGAGCCAGTTGGGCGCCATTCCCCGAATGGTGGAGGGCGCCGCGCTGGGCACCATCGAGTGCTTCGTCACGGCTTCCAGCTTTCTGACCAGTCTGGACGCCCGATTCGAAGTGCTGGATGTTGCGGGACTGATAGCGGACACCGCCCATGCGCAGCGGACGTTCTCGGATCCTGAAGTCCGTCAGCAGGTATTTGCGATGGGTGGCAACAAAGGGCTGCAGAGCATCTCCGTCTTCATGCACAGCCCACAAAACGTGGTTTCGCGGCGGCCCATCCGCAGCATCGCCGATTTCTCGGGGCAGAAGATTCGGGTACTCAGCACGCCCATGCAGATCGAGCCCTTAAAGAAGCTCGGCGCCACGCCCGTTCCCATGCCTTTGTCCGAAGTCATGCCGGCGCTTCAGAACGGGGCGATCGACGGCTTCATCGCTGCGAGTACCGTTTTTTCGGCGCTCAAGTTCTATGACGCTGCCAAGTACCAGACCTCGTTGTCGCAGTGGCCTGTCATTGTGGTCGCCGCTTGCAACAAGAACTGGCTGGCGAAACTGCCTGCCGATCTGCGTGCCGTCATCACCGAGGAGGCCTCTCGTGTCGAGCCTTCCACCAATGAATTCGGCGCCAAGGACATCCAGGCTGCTCAGACTGTGTGGACGCAAAACAGTGGCCAGCTGGTCACCATGAATGCCAACGATGCGTCGTCCTTTTCCAGGCTGGTCAACGAATCAGCCATGGCGATTCTGCGCGAAAAGCCCGCCGTGCTGGCGGAGTACGAACGCTACGCCAAGGCCTGCCAGAAATACAAGGACAAGGCTTAACGCCAGGCATTTCGCCGCCACCGAACAACTGCGGTCCCACCTGGGCCCGATATTCCAACCTAAACAGGAGCATTGAATGAACGGAAAGATTGGCCTGGAAGAGCACTTTGCAATCGCAGAGACTCTTCAAGATTCAGCCGGCTTCGTGCCGGGCGACTACTGGAAGGAGCTCAGCAAACGGCTGACCGATATTCACGATGGCCGCCTGCGCGAAATGGATCAGAACGGCATGGAGATGATGATCCTCTCGCTCAATGCACCGGCGGTGCAGGCTATTCCTGAGACCGCCAAAGCCATCGAGATTGCCGTCCGGGCCAACGACTACCTGGCAGAACAGGTGGCCAAGCGTCCCGACCGCTTTCAGGCATTTGCTGCCTTGCCCATGCAGGACCCGGATGCGGCAACACGCGAACTTGAACGCTGTATGAAGGAGTTGGGTTTCAAGGGCGCACTGGTCAATGGATTTTCTCAAGTGGGAACGCCCGAAAACGTCGTCTACTATGACGCGCCGCAGTACGCGGATTTCTGGGCCAGGTCCGAGGCACTCGAGGCACCTTTTTATCTGCATCCGCGCAATCCCATCGCCTCGTGGGCGCAGATCTACGAGGGTCACCCCTGGCTCATGGGGCCGACGTGGGCATTCGGGCAGGAAACCGCCGTGCACGCCTTGCGGCTGATGGCGAGCGGGCTGTTTGATCGTCACCCCAAGCTGCAGATCGTGTTGGGTCATATGGGCGAAGGATTGCCGTACAGCATGTGGCGAATCGACAATCGCAACGCCTGGGTAAAGCTTCCCAAAGCCTATCCAGCCAAGAAGACCTTCGCGGAATACTTCCAGCAAAACTTTCATCTGACGACCTCCGGCAACTTCAGGACACAGACCTTGATCGATGCCATACTCGAAGTCGGTTCCGACCGGATTCTTTTCTCCACCGACTGGCCGTTCGAGAATGTCGACCATGCGTCCAATTGGTTCAACAGTACCTCCATCAGCGAAGCGGATCGCATGAAGATCGGCCGGACCAACGCGGTGAACCTTTTCAAGCTGGCCATCTGAGGAAGTCGAAGGAGCGAGCGTGATCGACATTGACGAGCGGACGATTACCCAGGCAGTCCTGGAAGCCCAAGCAAAATGCGGCAATCCCCGGCTGAAACAAGTGATGGAGAGCCTGGTGAGGCACCTTCACGAATTCGCCCGTGAAGTAGCGCTGACCGAAAAAGAGTGGCTTCTGGCGATTGAATTCCTGACGGAGGCGGGCCACATCACCGACGACAAAAGACAGGAGTTCATTTTGTTGTCGGACACGCTGGGTCTGTCCACCCTGGTCACTGCGCAAAACAATGCCAAGCCGGCGGGCTGCACCGAATCGACTGTCTTTGGGCCATTTTTCGTCGAAGGTGCGCCGAAGTACGCCAATGGGGACGATATTTCGAATGGTGCCAAGGGGCAGCCTTGCTACGTGAGCGGAAGGGTTCGCAGCATTGGCGGAGAAGCGATTGAGGGCGCGCAGATTTCCGTCTGGCAGTCCGATGAGGAAGGTTTTTACGACGTTCAGCGCCCGGAACTCGAGGGGGCCCAGGCGCGCGGTGAGCTGGAAAGCGGGCCGGACGGCCGGTATTACTTCAAGACGATTCTTGCCGCACCGTACCCGATACCGCACGACGGGCCCGTCGGACGCATGCTGCAGCAACTCGGCCGCCATCCGTGGCGGCCGGCGCACCTGCATTTCATGGTGAAGGCGCCTGGGTTTCAGAACCTGATCACCCACATCTTCCGCGCGGGAGATTCGTATCTGGAATCGGACGCGGTGTTTGGGGTGCGCTCCTCGCTGGTCACCGACTGGACCCGCCATGAACCGGGCGTCGCCCCCGACGGCAGTCAACTTGCGAGCCCCTTCTACACGGTCGGGTACGACATCGTTCTGAATCCTTTGCAGGATATTCGCAGATGACCATCAAACATATTGTCATGTGGCGCGTCCACGCCGATAGCGAGGACGCACGTCAAACCGCTTGCCAGAAGATCAGAAAAGCGTTCGAGTCACTGGCGGGAAAAATTCCAGGGCTGGTGGAGCTGGAAGTAGGCATCGATTCGTCGAGGATCAGCTATGCCAGCGATGTAGTCCTGAACTCGACATTCACGGATCAGGAGTCTCTGACCGGGTACGCGTCCCATCCGGAGCATCTGCGCGTCCGCACGGAACTTGCGGGCGTCCGGATTGAGAGCCGGCAAGTCGATTACCTGTGCGGCTGAGCGATGCGTTCCGAGATCGGTGAGTTCATCTACAACGCGAACGCGGCGCGTGTCGTCTTCGGCGCGGGCAGTGCACGGCATGCCTTGCGGGAGCTCGACAAAATGGGCTGCACGCGTGCACTCGTGCTCTGCACGCCTAACCAGCGGTCACTGGCCGAAGCAGTGGTCCACACCTTGGGTTCAAAAGCCGTCGCCGTGTTCGATCAGGCACAGATGCACGTCCCGCTCGAAGTTGCCGCCGCGGGTCTTCTGGCTGCCCGGGCGGCCAATGCCGATTGCACCGTCGCGGTCGGAGGCGGCTCGACCATTGGGCTGGCGAAGGCGATTGCTCTGAGCATGGGCTTGCCCATTCTGGCGATGCCCACGACTTATGCCGGCTCCGAGATGACGCCTATCTACGGCATCACCGACGCGCAGGGGAAGCAAACCGGTGCTGACCCAAAGGTGCTGCCCAAGGTTGTCATCTACGATCCGCAACTCACGATGAAGTTGCCCGCAAGCATCTCCATCACCAGCGGTATCAACGCCATCGCGCACGCGGCAGAGGGACTCTACGCACGGGACGCGAATCCCATCACGTCGCTGATGGCGGAAGAAGGGATCAGGGCGTTGACCGAAGCCCTGCCGAAGCTCATCGCTGCACCGACGCACCTCCAGGCACGGGAGATGGCGCTGTATGGGGCCTGGTTATGCGGCTCGGTGCTGGGCTCGGTCGGGATGGCCTTGCATCACAAGTTGTGCCACACACTGGGCGGCAGCTTCGGACTGCCTCACGCCGAAACCCACACGGTCGTGCTTCCCTATGCGCTTGCCTACAACTATAGGCACGCTCCCGAGGCGATGCATCGGCTGGAGCGGGCGATGAAGAGTACCGATGGCCCGGCCGCCATCCAGGAGCTGGCCAAAACCTGCGGAGCACCGGTCAGCCTCATGGAGATCGGCATGAAGGTGCAGGACCTGGACAAGGCGGCCGACATGGCGATGCAGAACGCCTACTGGAACCCTCGTCCACTGGACCGCGACGCCATACGCACCCTGCTGCAACTGGCTTATGAGGGGCTGCCGCCATCGCACGCGGCATAGTCAGGCTGTTCAGCGGATGGGATAGGCGTCTTCATCTTCAACAGAGCGCAGGGCGTGTTGGCGCCGCTCGAATGCCATCGCCACGACCTGGCGCACCGACGGCTCGTGAAAGAGAGAGAAGAAGCGAGCTCTCAGCCACTGATTGCCGCTGTCGAGCCGAAATCTCTCGTGCCACTGCTGGCGGATGGCAAAAGGCGCCACCTCGAACGGCGTGGGACCCATCTTGAGGTCGGCGCGGGTTGACATCATCGCCTGCACCAGTCGCCGGGGCGCGGTGAGCAGCAGATTGGACGAAGCGACTATCGCGGACAAGCCCAGTGAATGCGCCGCCGTCAGCACCACATTGCGCTGGCCCAGCACGCCGGCGCGATTCAGGGTGCTTTGTAACTCGGTGTCGGTGGCGCCGCTGGGACGGCAGGCGATGTGTTGGGCGGACATGTAGTCCTCGAAGAGCATCTCGCCCGCAGCCAACGGGTTGCTGCTGCTCATCAGCACCACGAAGGTCTCGTCGAAGAGCCTTTGCTCGTAGAAGGTCTGGCCCATGGCCTTCCAGCTGCCCACGGCAAGATCGATCTGCCCGTGCATCATCCCTTGCCTTGCATCTGCCATCGATGCATCCACCGTCTCGAAGCGAACGCCGGGCGCTTCTTTCTGAGCGGCTGCCAGCAGCTGCGGCATCATGATCAGTTGGCCGATGTCATTGATGGCGATCCGGAAGGTGCGGTCGGAGGTCGACGGGTCAAACTGGCGTCCCTGATCGATGGCTTGTGCGAACTTGCCCAAGCCCGCGTCGACCGAGACGATGAGCCGCTCGGCCAAGGGCGTAGGAACCATCCCCTCGATCGTCCTGACAAAAAGGGGATCTCCGAACCGTTCGCGCATGCGCTTGAGTGCGTTGCTCGCGGCTGACTGCGTCATGCCGATCCGATCGCCAGCCAGCGTGACACTGCGCGTCACATAGATGGCCTGAAAGACAAGAAACAGATTCAGGTCGACAGTGTTGATATTCATCGAGGTCTCCTAAGTTTTCATTTGCTCAAGCCTGCTGCGGGATCTTCTCCGCCACTTCCCAGACGGAGCCCATTTGCCCGGAATGGAAAAGCAGCGGTGTCGACTCGGAGTTCGAAAACGCGTCAACCCTGCCGACGAGAATGGTGTGGTCACCTTCCTGATAACGGGAGTAGGACGAGCATTCGAAGGTGGCTGCGCTGTGGCGCAGCCTGGGGCACCCGCCGATGCCCACGGTGAACGCGTCCTCGTACAGCGCAAACTTGTCGAGCGCCGGCTTGGCGAAGTGCGACGCCAGCTCTTTCTGGTCGCTCGCGAGAATGCTGATGATGTAGCTGCGGCTGGTGAGGAACACCTCGGCGCTGCGCGTGTCGTCACGGATGCTCCACAGCACCAGGGGCGGGGTGAGGGAAACCGAGGCGAAGGAGTTGATGGTCATTCCCTCGCGCTTTCCGTCGGGGCCTACCGTGGTAACCAGGCAGACGCCCGTCGGGAATGAGCCCAAGGCACGGCGAAAGCGGCTGGCGTCCAGGGTGAGCGGAATGTCTCCGGTGATGTAGCTCCAGGAATACATGGCGGCACCTCAGACGCCGACGGGCCGCCCCAAGGCGGCTGAAGCCCCCTCGGGAGGCAGCGCATTACACGAAGTGAAAAGCGTGGGGGCCATATCAGTACTGGCCTTTGGGCTCGAGCCCCAGCATGTGCTGCCCGACCATGGACGACACTGCGTCCCAGTTCAGGCTGATGTGCCTGGAAATGGCATTGGCGTCGCGCCACATGCGCTGAATAGGCTGGTCCAGCGCGAGTCCAGCCCCGCCTACGCTGGCGAAGAGAGCTTCCACCGCGCTGTGCGACAGGCGCGCCGCGAACGCATGGTCGCGGCGATTGCGGATCCGTTTTTCGACGCTGATCACTTCCCCTTGCGCCGCGATCTGCTCCACCTCCGCGGTGTCGCGGTACAGTAGCAGCCTGGCCGCATCGACCGCGGCAGCGGCTTCGGCGAGGCGGGACTGCACGGGAAAGAACTGGCTCAGCTGGTTGCCGCCGCCGGCGACCGCGCCGCGGGTCACCCGCGTCCCGCACAGGTCGACAAAAGCGTCGACCGCGCCCTGTGCCGTCCCAAGCAGGGGCGATACCAGGCAGACCGGCACGGCCGACAGGAACGGTATGCGGTAGATGGGGTTCTTGTTGACTTCGGTGCCGGGCGGGGCGTTGGAAGATGCCTCGGCGAAGGTGAGACGCCTGTGTTCCGGAATGAAGGTGGGCTTTTCGATGACCACGGTCTTCGAACCGGTTCCGGCCTGGCCGGCCACATGCCAGTTGTCCTCGATGGTCCAGTCCGAACGGGGCGCGAGCAGGAACCCGGCGCTCGGAGGGCGCCCTTTTTCTTCCGGCGGAAAGTGCACCCCCAGCAAGGCCCACTGCGAGTTGTCCACATTGGAAGCGAACTTCCAGTGGCCGCTCACGAGGTATCCGCCATCCACCCGTTCCGCCGTGGTCGCAGGTGCATAGGAGCCGCAAATGATGGCGCTGGGATTTTCGCCCCACACATCCTTTTGGGCCTGTGCCGGAAACGTTCCAAGCAGCCACTGGTGGATGGCGCCGAGGGAGCAGCCCCAGGCCGAGGACGTACACCCCTTGCCGAGTTCGCTGATCACGTCAATGAAAGCGGTGAAGCCATATTCATAGCCGCCGAACTGCGCCGGCTGCATCAGTTTGAAGAACCCCGCCGCGTGGAAGAGTTCTGTGACCTCCCCGGATACCCGCCGCGATTGCTCGGTGGCCAGCGCCTTTTGCCGAAGCACGGGGACAAGCTCTTGCGCAGCCCCGACGATGTTCCTGAGTGACGGGGCCCCAGGCACCGGGCTGATACGGCCGGGCGCCTGCATGGGGAGTGAATCTGAGTTTGCCAGTCGGTTCATGGTGTCTCCAAAGTCCTTACAAAAACTTCTACATGGAAGTTAATTAGATCCATATTAACTTGCAAATGCAAATAATAAAACCTAGGTAATTTCCCTGATCCACCCCTCCGGTCGCCTGCTATCATGATTGCATGAAGAAGGAAAATACCGGGATAAGCGCAGAGATGTTACGGTCGCCTCCGTCTCGCGCCACAGGTCGCAAGCGTACGCAAAACGATGCTGCAACGGCAATTAATTTCATTGATCACGACCTTGAGCGCGCCATCCCTTATTTACTTGCGCGTGCAGGTATGCGCATGGGTCAGGCCTTCGGCAAAGAACTGAAGCCCTTCGGTTTGTCGCTCACCGAGTGGCGGGTCTGCGCCGCCCTTCATCACCAGCCGCACCAGCGACTGGCGGAGCTGGCGGCACATACGTCCGCCGAACCCTCGACGCTCTCTCGGACCGTGGATGGGCTGCTGCAGCGTGGGCTGCTTATCCGGGAGAGATCGGGGGACGATGCGCGGGCCTTGGCGCTCAGCTTGACCCCGGAGGGGGATGCGCTGGCGCAACGCATCATTCCTCTGGCCCAACTGTATGACCGGGTTGCACTCTCAGGTATCAGCGCGACACAAGTCGATCTGCTGCGTGACATGCTTCGCCGCATCTACAGCAATATGGAGACCCTGGACAAGGGCGGTTCACGCGGCGGTTGACTCCAGGCCCGGGCCTGCCGGGCGTTTTTGATCTGGAAAAGCCATCAGACCGAAGAAGCGGGCTTGCGTTCGCTGGATGGCTCCTGGCGAACTGTGCGGGTGGCCCCATGGCGCAGCCCGCAAGCCCGTAGCTACTGTGCCGGGGGTACCGTGCCACGCAGACCGGCACGCATGATGGCGCGATCGAGTTCGCCGTTGCGCCGGACTTCCTCGGTGAAGGTCCGCAGGTACGGCATGCCGCCGGCACGGCCCTTGGGTATGGCGGGGGCGAGATGCTCGCTGCCCCAGCCGCCCTCGAGCACGCGCGCGCCAGGCACCCGTTGGGCCAGCTCGAACAAGATGCCCTTGTTGGTGGCAAATGCGTCGATCTCCCGAGCCTGCAGCGCGGAGCGTGCGGCCTCCAGCGTCGGGAAGCTACGCAGCTTCGCCTCCTTCAGGCGACCTCCGAGCACCCGCTCCGAGGAGCTGCCCTGGCTGACGCCAACGGTCACACCTGGCTGGTCCAGTCGCTCGATCGCCGTGACGCGCGGCGCGGAGGGCACCAGCACACCGAGTTCCAGGTCCACCAGCGTGGGAGCGAAATCCACCACACGCGCACGCTCGGCCGTTGCGTTGGTGACCGTGAGATCGGCATCCCCCCGCTGCAGCGCCGCCAGTGCCTCCGCAAGACGCGGATAGACAGCGATCTGCGCGGGCACACCGAGGCGGGCCGCAAGGGAGCGGCCGAGGTCGACGCTGACTCCCCGCATGCTCTCAGGCGGTGCCTGTTCCACCAGCGACGTGGGACTGCCGGGATAGACTGCGACGCGCAGCGTCCCCGTCGGCGCAAGCGTTTCACGCGCGGCAGCGGGCACCCCCGGCACCGGAGCGGTTGCGCAGCCGCCGAGAGAGGCACCGACGGCCAGCACAGCCGCCAGCAGACGCCGGCGGGAACGAACGAAACCACCAGGGCGGAGCATGAGGCGCCTGCGGGTCAGAAGGAATGCCTGATGCCGACGCTCACGCCGTTCGATGTGGACTTGTTGCCGGCGCCCAGGTAATTGCCTTTCCAGTTCGTCGTGTCGAGCTCCAGGAACACCCTGCTGCGCCGGGAGAACTTGTACTCCATGAAGGCAAGGAGGCGATTGAAACCGTCGTCCGCCTGCGCGGTTCTGCTGCGGTCCACCTTGTAGTAGCCTGCAAGCACGTCCACGGCGGGCGTGATCGCGTAATTGGCGCCGGCGGAGAGCAGCCGATTCCGGGTCACCGCCGTCGCCGACGTTTCACCCCGGTTGTAGCCGGCGTTGGCCATCACGCGCAGCGAGGGCAGTGCAAGCCAGCTGGCGCCCAGGTTAGCGGCCCGCAGTTCACGGTTGTTCGCGTCCCTGAACTGGGTGTAAGCGCCGGTGGCAGAGAATGCGCTGCTAATGTAGTCCAGCCCCAGACCGGTCGAGTTCTGCTTCGAAGTGTCCCCTGCCGTCTCGCCAAAGCTGTACATGGCGCGCGCCACCACAGGCCCGAAAGGCATTGAATACTTGACGGAGTTGTTGACGCGGTTGGATGAACCGGTGGAGTTCGTGGTGCCGAACTCGATGCCCAGCTGGTGCCCCGTGAGACTGGTCACTTGAATGTTGGGGTTCAGACCGGCAAAGCGCAGGCCAATCGGATCGACCACGCCGACGGAATCTGCGACCAGTGTGTTCTGGCGGCCGGCCGTCACGGTGCCCCAGCTGCCACTTAACCCAATGATGGATGCGCGATCGAAGAACGTGGTGGCGTTGGCGGACGTGCCCGTGTCGACGTTGATGCCGGATTCCACGTTGAAGAGCGCCCGCAGGCCGCCGCCCAGGTCCTCGGACCCGCGCAGGCCCCAGCGGCTGGTCGGACCGACGCCGCTGGCCACCGTCGTCGTGTTCAGCGGGGAGCGCGCATACGTGCTCGTGAGCCCTGTCTGCAAGCGCACCGATGTATCAATGATGCCGTACAGCGTGACGCTGCTGGTTTGCGCCATCGCTGAAAAGCCCGCGCAAAGGCCGGCGGCAGCGGCCAGTTTTTTCATCTTCATCTTCATCTTCATCTTCATTTTCATTTTCATTTTCATTTTTGTCTCCTCGTTTATTGGACTTGTAAAAGGGTTGGGGGTTATTGACGTGGCACCTTGGCGCGCACGATCACGTCTGACCATCGACGGATCTCGGACGCCAGCAGATCACGCAGCTGCTCGGGCGTGCCTCCCCGGGGCGTGACATTCAGCCCGGCGAGCTGTTTGYGCACACCGGGATCGGCAAGGACCTTGTTCACTTCCCGATTGAGCATGGCGATCACCTGCGGCGGCGTGCGCGCTGGCGCCGCCAGCGCATTCCAGGAGGCGACGTCGAAACCAGGCACGCCGCTCTGCGCCATCGTCGGCACATCGGGCAAGGCTGACGCTCGCTGCGCCCCCATCACGGCCAGCGGCCGCACCGCCTTCGCGGAGATCTGGGAAAGCATGGGACCCAGGATCTCCACCGCCGCGTCGACCTGCCCACCGCGCAACGCGGTGAGCACCGCAGGCGAACCATTGAAAGGTACGACCTGAAAATCCATACCCGCGCTCGTCTTCAGCAATTCCGCAGAGAGATGCTGCGTGCTGCCGACGTTGATGGTGGCCACGTTCAGCTTGCCTGGGTTCGCCTTGGCGTACGCGAGCAAGTCCTTCATGCTCTTGAAGCGGCTGTCGGTGGTTGTCAGCACGGCAAGGTCGAAAAAGCCCAGCGTCCCCACCGGTTCGAAGTCCTTCTGCGCGTCGAAGGGCAGGGACTGGAATATGCCGGCGCTGACGGCTGTGCCGTTGCTCATGAGCAGCAGCACGTGACCGTCCGGCTCCACCTTGGCCACCATCTCACCGGCCACGACGCCACCGGCACCGGGCTTGTTCTCCACGATCACACTCTGGCGCAGGTTTTCGCCGAGCTTTTGCGCGATGGTGCGGGCCGTCAGATCGGCGATGCCGCCGGGCCCAAACGGCACGACGATGCGGATCGTTTTGGAGGGGAAGGACTGCGCCAGGCTCCAGGCGGGCAGGATCGCGCCCGCGGTGACCGTGATGAGGGTTCGTCGTCTCAAGGTATTCATGGTGGTCATGGTTTTCATGGGGTTTACGGGGCTTATGGTGTTTATGGATCTGCATCCGGGCATCAGAAAGTCGCCTTCTCGCCAGGTTTGAGCGGCAGCACATGGGTCGTGCTTTTGCCGAGCGCGCGCGAGAACTCCTCCTGCGTGCCGCGTCCAAGGGGGTTCGCGCCGTAGTGCATCGGGATCACGAACCGCGGCTTCAGCCACTCGCGCGTGGCATACGCTGCATCCGAAGGCCCCATGGTGAAATGGCCGCCAATGGGCATGAGCACCAGGTCAGGCTTGTAGTAGTCGGCAATGAACTTCATGTCGCCGAACAGGCCGGTGTCGCCCATGTGGTAGATGCGAAAGCCGTTCTCCAGCTCGATGATGAAACCGACGGGTTCGCCCCCGGGATGCGCCTCGTCCTTGCCCGTGGCCGCGTTCTTCCACACGATCACCGAGGAATGGTCGGCGCGCACAGCCGTGACATTGATGCCTGCGGCGGGCGTGATGGTTCCGCCCTTGTTGAAGCGAGGCGCCAGGTTGGGCGGCAGGATGCCGAGCAGCCCGACGGTCTGGTTCATGTCTCCGGGTGCGTGCATCGGCACCTGGTTCAGCAGCGCCAGCGCGGGTGCATCCGCGAAGTGGTCGAAGTGGCCGTGGGTGACGAGGATGATGTCCACCTTGCCCAGCGCCTCCAGATTCTTGTACTCGGGCGGCGTGAGCGGATTGAGCTTCAACCAGGGATCGGTCACGATGACCTTGCCACCAGGCGTGGTGATGCGAAACGCCGATTGGCCAAGCCAGAGCACTTCCGTCTTCCCGGCAGGCGCCTGGGCCCAGGATGCGGGCAATGCAGCGGCGAAGACGCCGGCGATCAGCAGGCGCAAAATGGTTTTCATCTGCAGTGTCCTCTCGGATGTTTTCAGTCCAGGGTGATGTGAGCGTTTTTGATCACCCGCTCCCAGCGGGGGATTTCCTTCGCGATGAGCTGCCCGAACACCTGGGGCGAAACCGGTGTCGCCTCGGCGCCTTCGGCTGCCAGGCGCGAGCGGACGGCCTCGGAGGCCAGGGCGTTGTTCACGTGCTGGTTGAGGAGCGACACCACGTCGGCCGGGGTGCCCGCAGGCGTCACCAGTCCATACCACTGGTCCGCTTCGAAGCCCTTCGTACCGGCGACGCCGCTTTCGGTCACCGTGGGCACCTCCGGAAGGAGCGCGAGGCGCCTGGGACTCGAGACGGCGAGGGCGCGCATCTTTCCCGACTTGATGTGGGGAAGCAGCGCGGGGATGCCGGTGAAGAGCACCTGCACCTGTCCCGCGAGCAGGTCGGTCACCGAAGGGCCCGTTCCGCGATAGGGAATATGCAGGAAGGAAGTGCCCGTCTGCATCTTCAGGTATTCCATCGTGGTGTGCGCCGCGCTGCCGTTTCCGCCGGAGCCGTATGCCAGCTGGCCGGGCCGGGCCTTCGCCAGCGCGAGGAGTTCCTTGAGGTTTTGCGCCGGGACCGACGCGTTCACCACCAGCACATTGGGAACGCGCGCGATCCACGCCACCGGCGTGAAGCTGCGTTGCGGGTCGTACCCCAACCTGGGGTAGAGGGAAGGGTTGATGGCCAGCGTGCCGACGTGCCCCATCAGCAGCGTGTAGCCGTCGGCAGGGGACCTCGCCGCCTTCTCCGCGCCGAGTGAGCCCCCCGCCCCGGGCACGTTCTCGATCACGACCGGCTGGTTGAGCGCCTTGCCGAGCTCGAGCCCGATCGCGCGCGCGAGAACGTCGCTCGACCCGCCCGGTGTGAACGGCACGATGATGCGCAACGGCTTGTGGGGGAATGCGCTCTGGGCTGCCACACCCGTGATGGCCAGAGGCCCAACTGCCAGGCTCGCGAGGACCTCTCGTCTGTTCAACATATGTTTGCCTTCCTTGAAAAAATAAAACCCGTCTCAATCGGCAGCGGCGCCAAACCCCAGCAAACCCCCTGACTGCGGCGGTCCGCCTGACGGGTTCCGCATCGATCAGTGACTGGAATTGCGCTGCATCAGGCACGGCATTTGCGGAAGTCCGCGTGCCCATGCCGAGCCTGGGCTCCAGGTTGAAAGTGGCGCGCAAGCCTGTCCCCGGGTTTTCGGTGCCGTGGATGACCCAGCGGCTCTCGGGCGCCACGCCGCTTGCGAGGGCCACGGTGCTGCCCGGGGAGGGGCCTAAGCATGGGGGCGCTGTTTTACGAGCGTGCGGCCTTATCGATGAATCCCGTGCACATTCACCGAACTGACCGTCTGCGCGGTCACAGCTACTGCGACAGAACGCGCAGTGGCCGCACTAATTTGTCTCTTCGTCATTTTTTTCTCCAGATGGGCTGGTTTTTATTCTCGAGCAGCGCTGCGCCAGCGACTAGGCGTCATTGGCACTAGCAGATATGTCTTGCAGGCATGGGAACCGCGAATTTGCGGTATGCGCGAGTTCCCAAAGGAACCCGAATGCGGCTGTCCAGGTCTGCGTGTGCGTGGGATGCCGGTGACGGGGCTTGCAGCTGGCCAGCACGGCCCCATTGAGCTACAACCGCTGGATTGGCTCAAAGGCTTTCCCCGTAATCCGGCACCGTCCTACAGCGGCCTGGCCGTGAAACCCTCACCATTTACCTCAGCAGCATTGACTTCGCATTGTGTGAACAGGCCCTCGTCCAACCAAGGACACTTCCTCAGTGCTACCGCGATCGCAGGGCGCATTTCAGTCGAACGCAAACCCTCCAACAGGGAGTCATCATGGACAGGCTATCGCTGCGCAAACTCTTAGGCACTTTTGTTCTGGGCCTCTGCGCCTTCGCGCTGAGTGGATGGGCGTATGCCGACCCGCCATCGCGTGTGGCACGGCTGGCCCATGTCAGTGGCGCCGTGAGCTTTTCACCCAGTGGCGAAAACGACTGGGTCCGCGCGGCTGTCAATCGGCCCTTGATCACGGGCGACAGGTTGTGGGTCGATGCCGGTTCGCGCAGCGAACTGCAACTGGGCGGCGCCGCGATCCGCATGGGCTCCCACACCAGCGTGACCTTGCTGAACGTCGATGACCGCATTGCGCAAGTCCAGTTGACGCAGGGCACCCTGAACATCCGCATCTGGCGATTCGACCGCAATCACGCCTTCGAAATAAACACGCCGAATCTCGCCTATTCCCTCCGCAGCCCCGGCAGCTATCGCATTCACGTCGATCCCAACGGTGATTCGACTGTCGTGGTGGTCCGGGTCGGCGAGGCCGAGGTTTATGGCGAGGGGCGGGCCTTTGTCATCAGGGCAGGCCAGGGCTTTGAGTTCTTTGGCACCGGCCTGCGCGACTACGACAGCTTCGCGCTGGCTCCTGCCGATGACTTCGACCGCTGGTCCAGCGCGCGTGACCAGCGCTGGGAGAACTCGGCATCCGCGCGCTACGTTTCGCGCGACCTGATCGGCTACGAGGACCTGGACGAATACGGAACGTGGCGGGAGGTGACGGGCTACGGTCACGTGTGGACACCCACGCGTGTCGCCGTCGGTTGGGCACCGTATCGCGACGGGCACTGGGCCTGGGTCGAACCCTGGGGCTGGACCTGGGTGGATGACGCGCCCTGGGGATTCGCGCCGTCGCACTACGGCCGCTGGGCCAACATCGGCGGCGCATGGGGCTGGGTGCCTGGGCCGGTCGCGGCCCGGCCTGTCTACGCGCCGGCACTGGTCGCCTTTGTCAGCGGCAGCAACTTCAGCATCTCGCTCAACCTTGGCGGCGGTGGCGCGGTGGCGTGGTTTCCGCTCGGGCCGCGCGACGTCTACCGGCCATCCTATCCTGTCAGTCGCGAATATTTCACCAGCGTCAACACCAGCAACACCATCATCAACACGACGAACATCACGAACGTGTACAACAACACGAATGTGACCAATGTGGTCTACGTCAACCAGCAGGTGCCCGGAGCGGTGGTCGCCGTTCCCACCACGGCCTTCGTGCAGTCCAGACCGGTCGCGCGAGAGGCGGTGCGTGTGACGCAGGACAAGGTGGCCAGTTCGCCTGTGATGGCGGTTGCGCCTCTGGCGCCCGTGCGCACCAGTGTCCTGGGCGCGGCTGCGCCGAGTGCGAAGCCACCGGAGCCAGCGGCAGCTCGACCCGTGGTCGCCAAGACCGCCCCGCCGCCGGCACCAACGTCGTTTGCAAGCCGGCAGAGTGCCCTCGCGGCCAATCCCGGGAAACCGCTTGACGCGGCAGCCGTGAATGCCCTGAGACCCGCCGTGGCGCCCCCGGCTGCTGCTGCGGTAACGATTGTGACGCCGCCCCAGTCAGCAGCGTTGCCACCTCCGCCCAAGCCGCCGGGTGCCGCCGCGTCGGAGAGAACGCGGCCGGCTGCGGCTCAAGCCCCCGTGCCAGCGCCATCTACCGAGCCTCGCAGCGCGCGGCCAGGTATGCCGGGAACGCCTGTGCCGTCTGTGTCGCCTGGAGCAGGCAGTGCCGAGCGCAAGCCGTCGGCGGAAGATGAGCGGTCGCGCCAGCCCGGACCCCCACAGCGATCCGAACTGCCCCGGCCTGGATCCCAGCCGGCGGCCACGCCTGCAGCACCAGTCCCTGCCGCACCAGTTCCTGACGCCGCCAAGCCCGCGGAAGAAGCGCGCCCCGCGCGTCCGCCGGCGATCGCACCTCGCAATGTGCCCGCAGGCCCTTCGGCGCAAGAGGAGCGCGCGCGCCAGCCCGGATTCCCACAGCGACCCGAAGTGCCCCGGCCTGGATCCCCGCCGGCGGCCACGCCTGCAGCACCGGTCCCTGCAGCACCAGTCCCTGACGCCACCAAGCCCGCGGAAGAAGCAAGGCCCGCGCGTCTGCCTGGGCTCGCACCTCGCAATGTGCCTGCGGGCCCCTCAGCGGAAGAGGAGCGCGCGCGCCGCGCACCCGCGACTGTACAAAGGCCCACGGAACCATTGAAGCCAGAGCCCGTGCCCGTCCCGCCGGCCCAAAGCCGCCCCCTGCCGCCCGATAACCGTCCGTCTGTCGGTGGCGCAGTTGCACCGCCCCGGGCGAGCGGCCCTGCCGCCGCGCCCGCGTCACCACCAGCCGCTGTTGGGGATACGTCTGGCCGGCGGCAACGCCCCGAGGCGGGCCGGGCAGCCGACAGGCGAGAGGCGGCGAGCGAGGCGAAAAGAGCTGAGGAGCAACGCCGGCGGGCTGAAGAAGAACAGCGCCGCCCGTAGTGCCGCGGATGGGGTGATTCGACGAGTGCCGCCGGGCCAGCTATGCGAAGTCAGTCACCCCGCGAGCCGTCGCTCAGCGTTCTCGGAAAGGGCATGACGTCCTCGATTGCATCGTCACTTGCCAGAGCGAAAACAGCAGCGCGCCCTTGAGCGGGAAGTTGGGGCGTGGGCGCCACCTCGCCAGTGAGCGGTGGTCGATGAGCGTGCGTCCTGGCTGGCTGTAGACGCCACGGGCGACTCTCTCCAGCAAAACAAGGATTGAGGGTTGTGCCCTGACTTGTTATTAAAGTCGTAGAGACATGCTCAGCCCAGGGTGTCGATCGGCAGCAAAGCAGCGTTTGTGGGTATTGCCCACTGGCTGTTTTCTGGATGCTCAATTTCAGAATTTGGCTTGCTAGCCTGCAGTCGTTCGTCACCGCCAGCAGCGGGCCCATTGCCGCCCTACCGTTCTCGCATTGGGTTGCCGAAAAGCAGTCGGTCATCCAAGCGTGCGCGCAGGTCCTGAAGCATGGAAATTGCAACCACAGCGCCCCATCATGTAGCCGCCGTGTATGGCTCCCGCTTCTTCGAAAGTGTCTCTGGGTTTCAAACAAGAAGGAAGAAGGGCCGCACCCGCCCAGAGAATCATGAGTGCTCCCGATACCCTGCCGAACGCAGCCCCGGCCGGCATCAGCTTCTCGACCAACACAAAGAGCGTCGGCGCGGCAATCCAGATCAGGTTCATGATGCCGCCGACGAATAGCAAGGCCATCGGCAGCCCGCAACACCCCACACAGAAAGCGCCGTGGCGCATGCCAAGCATGAAGCCCGCCGCCCCGATACCCGGGCGGCGCGTACGCGCTTTGGGGCGGAAAACTGGTACAGGCCACCAGCCGTCAGTACCCCCGCCGACAGGGCCTTGCCGCTGCGCCGCCCCTCTTTGGACGGTGTATATCCGTCTTTTCAATGCCTGGCCCAGCACATCCTTGTAGGGGGAGGGCTTGCCCTCAGGGGCTTCCCTCACGTACTTTGGTGCTATGTCGCCAGGAGCCTTGAGCCGCTTCTTGACGGTATTGCGTGACAGGCCTGTGGCCCTCGCAATCGCACTGGTGGAGCGTTTGTCGTGTAGTTTTAAGCGTCTTACCTTGCCCATTACGTCCATGGTGATCACCTTTTGGTACCTGCTGAATTAATCAGCAGGACGATGGAACACCCTAGTCAATTCTGGATCAGCACTTCTCGCTCTAAGTGGGCAATTTTCGGTCGGCGTCAACAGCGAGTGAGACTTCAGGGCCGCGTGGCCAAGCTGAGATCAGATGCCATCCAGATCTTGATGACCCGAAGCGTCGAACTACATATTCATTTTTTTTATGAATCTATAGATTAATGAAAATTGACTGATAAATACAACTCTCTTAACCTGAGGACCAACATCACACTCACAGGAGACACCGATGCTCACTACCGCAGAAGCTGTTCGCACGATTCAGGTTATCCCTTCTGGGAAAGCTCTGGGCGCCGACATTCGGGGCATTGATTTGGCACAGCCTCTATCCGAGGCTCAAATCACGACAATCCGCGAGGCTTGGCAGCAACATTTGGTACTGCGATTTCCGAACCAGAATCACATCACGATGGCGCACCAGACGGCCTTCTCCAGCTACTTTGGCGCGCTGGACAAGCGGCCCACCGCGAGCTACGCCATGAGCAAGGAATACGATGAATTGCCGAGTGAAATTACCGTGATCTCAAACGTTCAAGTCGGCGGAAAACCCATGGGCGCGCTGGGAGATGGCGAAGCGGTCTGGCATGCGGACATGACCTACAACGAGATTCCGCCCAAAGGGGCGTGCCTGTTGGCCAAGGAAGTTCCGCCCACTGGTGGCAATACGCATTTCGCCAACATGTTCATGGCTTACGAAACGCTGCCGACGGACCTCAAAAAACGCATTCAAAGCCTTAGTTGCGTGCACGATGCCAGCCGTAACAGCGCTGGTGAGTTACGACTGGGTTTCGTTGACAATACCGATCCACGCCAGACTTTGGGCGCTGTTCATCCGCTAGTCATCGCCCACGCCGAAACCGGTCTTCCATGCTTGATGCTGGGACGGCGTCGTAATGCCTATATCAAGGGGCTTTCACTTGAAGAGAGCGAAGCACTGCTAGACCAGCTTTGGGCGCATGCAACGCAAGAGCGCTTCACCTGGACACAGGTTTGGTCGGTCGGTGACATGGTGATGTGGGACAACAGTTGCACTCTGCACAAACGCGACTCTTTTGACCCCAGTACGCGACGTCTCATGTTGCGAACACAAATCGCGTCACGTTAATCTTTTTGTGGCAAAACATCATTGCATGCTCACTACAGAAAACTCATAAGGGGACAAGCTCATGGTTAATCGCATACGACGTCAATTCTTGACTCTTGGTCTGATGATTGGTTTTTCTGCCGCTTCCTGGGGGCAGCAGCCCATCGTTCGAATCGTTCATGGCTCTAACCCGGGAGCGCCGCAAGATGTGATGCTGCGTGTCTTGGCGGATGAGATGAGCAAGGCGTCGGGCCGCACCGTCATCGTGGAAGCCAAACCGGGCGCTTCAGGGCAAATCGCCATGAGTGCGCTCAAGCAGGCCCCCGCTGATGGCAACACCCTGTTGGCCGAAGGGACAGGGATTACGTCCATTCTTCAGCTCCCTGGCCATTTGCATGAGTGGACTGATTTTGAGCCTCTTTACAGGGTTCAGCTCGATCCCTTTGCCCTATATGCCTTGCCACAGCGATTCAAAGACTTCGCCGCCTTCGCCGAAGAGATGCGCACCAAAAAAGATCACGTGCGCATTGGCGGCTACGCCATTGGAGGGCCGTTCCAGCTGGTCATGATGCAATTGAGCCAGCGGGTGCATGGCGATTTCAGCTGGATTCCTTATGACAGCGGAGGCAAGGCCATTGTTGCTGTGGCCAGCGACCAAATCGAAGGCGCGCTCAGCAATGTCAGCGTGGCGGCCACCTTCACGCCCCGCACCAAAATTCTTGCCCAAACCGGCGAGGCGCGGTTACCCCAGCTCCCCGATGTGCCTACTCTCAAGGAAATGGGCATCGACCTGGTCAAGTACCACTGGCGGGRATTCTTCATCAAGAAGGGAACGCCGCACGACGTCATTGAACGCAGCTACGCCATGGTCAAGTCTGGCGTTATCTCAACTCGTTTTCAGAAATATCTGCGCGAGACGGGAACGATAGACGGAACAATCAGTCGCGCGGCGATGGCCGAGATGTTGGCGGAGCAGGCTCGCAACGACACGCAATTGCTCAAACAACTCAAGCAGGTCAACTGAGAGGCGCCATTTACTTCGGGGCAGCGGCCCGTTAAGGGCGACCTCATTTTCTTTACTTGCGGGGCTGACTTTGTCCATCATTGAAAAAATACAACTGCATGACTTGCGCATGCCGTTCAAAGAACCGTACCCGACTTCGATTGCCACACTCACCGCGCTGGACACTTTGCTGGTTATCGTCACCACCTCTGATGGTGCCCTGGGTTTTGGTGAGGCGGCCATTGTCGAAGGGTATACCCATGAGACGCGCCAAGGCGGATGGGACTTTTGCGCGCATCAGGCCAGGCAGTCGATCGGGTTGACCGGCGAGCAGGCAATCAGCCAATGGCTGAGTCACCGCGCATTGCACTCTCATGCGGTGGCCGCAATGGTTTCTGCTGTCGAAATGGCGCAATCCCATCCTGTCCTTGGTGCACACCACGAAACGATACGTGTCCCCTTGCTCGCACCGGTCAACTCAAAACCCCAAGCCTTGGTACAAGCGGAAGTCGATCGGCTTCTGGCGAGTGGTTTTAAAACGCTCAAGGTCAAGGTGGGGTTTGACGTGAACAAGGATTTACAGCGTCTGGCCTGGATTCAGTCTCAAGTGGGCGATCGGGCCTCACTTCGCCTCGATGGAAATCAGGGATATCGGCCCGAACAAGCCCTGGACTTCGTCAGGCGAATGTCTCCACACGCGATCGAACTCTTCGAGCAGCCTTGCCAGGACTCCAACTGGGATGCGGCGGTGCAAGTTGCCCGAGTCAGTCCCGTACCAATGATGTTGGACGAATCCATCTATCTGTCTTCTGACATCGACAGGGCTGCCGAACTTCAAGCGGCTCAATACATCAAGCTCAAACTCGTGAAATCGGGAGGACTAAGTTCCCTGGTGGATGACCTTCTCCGCATCACTCAGCATGGTATGCACCGCGTGCTTGGCAACGGGGTTGCCTCGGAAATAGGTTGCTGGATGGAGGCATGCGTTGCCCATTCATACATTGGCAATGCGGGCGAATTCAATGGCTTCCTGAAAACCCAGGACCGCCTCTTTCAAAACCCGCTTTTATTCGCCGACGGCGATATTGTTTTGCCGGCGGGGTATTGGCCTGTCCTGGACATGCAACTCGTCGAGCGTCTGTCCATCAACCAAACCGCCTTCCATTAGAAATCATCATGAATTTAAACCTTCAAAATCGTGTGGCGCTCGTCACGGGCGGCAGCAAGGGCATCGGCTACGCCATGGCCAGCCAATTGGGCGCGGCCGGAGCCAGACTGGTGATTTGCGCACGTCATTCACAAGGTCTGGACGAAGCCAGAACATCGCTCGAATCCAAAGGACTCGAGGTGCTGACTGTTTCCGCTGACGTCTGCATCCTCCAGGATATCGAAAGACTGGTCGAGGCGGCGCATTCGCATTTTGGGCGTATCGATATCCTTGTCAACAACGCTGTCAGTTCAAGCCAAAACTCCTTTGATGCCCTGTCTGACGAAGAGTGGCGCCATCACATTGATGTGAAGCTCATGGGCTATATCCGCTGCATCAGGGCAGTCTTGCCTCATATGAAATCGCAGAACTGGGGGCGCATCATCAACATCGCCGGCATCACGGCCCGCGACGTCAGTGCTTACCGAATGACCAATGGTGTGGTCAATGCTGGCATCACAAACTTGACCAAGCATCTTGCGGAA
Organism: Polaromonas sp. P4_F9; assembly: GCF_056401235.1. Classification (NCBI taxonomy): domain Bacteria; kingdom Pseudomonadati; phylum Pseudomonadota; class Betaproteobacteria; order Burkholderiales; family Comamonadaceae; genus Polaromonas; species Polaromonas sp. P4_F9. The sequence goes on from NZ_JBFUJT010000008.1 coordinate 181,722, forward strand.
CAGGTCGGTTCGTCCGGTGTTACCGTCAACGCGATTCACCCCGGCTATACCTGGACGCCGCGCCTGGAATCAGCCCTGGAGAAGTGGGCCACCTTGGAAAGCATGAGTATCGAGCAGGTAATAGCTCTACGACTGAAGGAAATTCCCATTGGCCGCTTCATACAGCCCGAGGACATGGCGAATCTAGCTGTCTTTTTATGCGGCGAGTTAGCCGGTGCTATCACTGGGCAGGCCATCGCTGTGGATGGCGGATCGAGTCGCGCCATACAGTATTGAATACTGTATATGCCATCCGCAGGCTAAGTACAAAGGACGCACCATGAAACTCGTTCGTTATGGCAACCCGGGCAAGGAAAAGCCCGGACTCATTGATGCCGAAGGCAAGCTGCGCGACTTGAGCGGTGTGATCAAGGACATCGGTCCCGATCAGCTCGGCGATGCCGCGCTGGCCAAACTCCGCAAGCTGAAAGCCGACAAGCTGCCGCTGGTCAAGGGTTCGCCGCGCATGGGCTGCCCGGTCAGCGGTGTCGGCAAGTTCATCGCCATCGGGCTGAACTACGCCGACCACGCGGCCGAGTCCGGCTTGCCGATTCCCGCCGAACCCGTCGTGTTCATGAAGGCCACCAGCTGCATTCAGGGGCCCAACGATCCGGTCATGCTGCCCAAGGGCTCGGTCAAGACCGACTGGGAAGTCGAGCTCGGCGTGGTGATCGGCAC